>JAAEPA010000778.1 GCA_024222475.1 Gammaproteobacteria bacterium
CAAAAACTTCAAGCATTCCACTCTCTCATCCAGCTCTGCCGCCGAATGGTGCTCAAACAAGGTCTGGACCTGATCTGGGCCAAGGGTCCAGTATTGCAACTTCCGACTAATTGACGGCGGCCAAAAGAGCATGGCCAATTGGACGGTGCTTAACACTCCCCCAAAAGATTGAATGGTATCGAACATAGCCAGAATGCGCGGGGTGATTTTTGGTTCCCGCTCGAGCGGGGCCCGGGCAAATCGCTTGCGGCGGGGTTTAGTGGTAGAAGGCATTGTCATCAAGTTCTCCATTTGGGCTGTTTGGTTCCGTTGATAGATGATCTGTTTCTGCATCTGCGGGGGCATTGCCTGCCAGTGTAGCAGATTGGCCGGCCGGTTTCACCTGGGGCTGGGGTCTGCCTGTCGAGGCTGAAACCGATTGGCTTTGGCGCGCCTCAATCTCGGCCAGGAGGGTATCGATGGGGCGGCCAGCCCGCTCCGCCAGCATTTGGCGGATGTGGGCCACCCGTTCCTCGTCTACCCAAATCCCCACATCCCGTTCAAGCTGCATGACTTGGGGTTTGCCGGTGATGTTTCCCTCGCCGGGGGCGGGTCGCACCAGAAACTGGAAGGTCTTGAGTTGTTTCAGGGTCTGGGCCGCGAGGGCATAGTACTCTTGAACCGTATACGACACCGGGCGATAGTCGATTACGGCCGGGGGGTTTCCGGCATAAACCGGTTCGTACCGCTTAACTTGGGTCGGATCATAAGGGAACAACTCTTGAACCACTTCCAGGGCTGCTTCCATATCTGCCGTCACCCCAAAGACCTGGTTACCGCAGGCCATCAACGTCTTCATCATTTTCTCACTGAGTTGGAATAGTTCCTGGTGCATCAAGGTGCACCAGACCGAGTAGTTGCGGGCAATGACATTAATCAATTCATCCAGATCTGCCGCAAACATATCGGTGCCTGACTGGGCATCATACATGGTCATCTGGCTTAATTCGTCGATGACCAAGCCTAGCGGATCGTGTCGTCCTAAACCTCGGGTTTTGATGTAGGCCAGAAAACATTGAAAGACCCACATCATTCCCCAGCGGCGGCGTTCAGTGTCCAGCACGTGTCTGAAATCAACCAGCAGCGTGATCTTCTGCTCGACAATCTCTGACCAATCAAGCGGGACCCCGCCGCCGTAGATCGCGCGTTGAACAGGGTCCAGGGCATACATGTTGATTTTGTTGAC
>JAAEPA010000779.1 GCA_024222475.1 Gammaproteobacteria bacterium
ACCCCCTCAGAGCATCAAATATGGATCCACTGAGCTTGATTAGCTCTTGGTTTTATCTATACCGTCAACGGACATAAACATTTTGGGGATTGGAGATGAGGAGATTTTTACGCTTTAATCTCCCAATCTCTTAATCTCCATCTAAATTGTTACTTTGCGACCTTGCAAAGTTATACATCCCCTTGCGGGAGGTCATATGTCGCGCATTAGTTTTACCCAAATTTTACTCGTTTTTCTGGCCGTGACTTTTTTGGTGGCCGGGTTAAGCTTTGGCAGTTACTATTTTCCGGCCGCAGAGTTGACGTCACGGAAAGGCGGGCGAGTTTCTTTCATTCCCCGGGATTATCGCCAAATATTGGTAGATTATCGTCTTTTAGTCGGCGCTGGTGGGGTCGGTATTTTTGTTGTCATAGGCGGCTGTTGGATGGCCGCCGAGATTGTGGCCCGCACCTGGCAACGTGGTCGTAATCGAGAATTGGCCGCTAATGCGGTGTTGCTGAAAATAGCTCCGCGCGTGGACGACAAAAGCAAATGGGAGGCGGCGGCTGATATGTGGGGGGCGCTGCACTCGACCTTGTCCAGACCGGGCCGGCGGGTCTGGCTGGGGGCCGGAGTTCATATGAGCCTGGAAATCGTCCAACAAGCCGGCGAGCGAATCACCTTCTATCTGCACTTGCCGCGACCGGTCGCTGAGACTGTCGCC
>JAAEPA010000780.1 GCA_024222475.1 Gammaproteobacteria bacterium
GATGTCTTCAACAACAGGCCGGATATATGACAGCAACTTATCCCTTCATGCCCTTCGAACTTTCCCCTTGCAAACGCGGGGCGGACCATATATGACACAGGGGTATCACCCGCAACGACTCCCGCACTAGAAGATCTATTGCCGGTTTGAGCTTTGAGAGTGAGATCACTAATATCTTTCCCACCGAGTTGGTTGAAACTAAAGGCAACAGAGGAGAATGTGGGTATGAATATACTGCATATACACAAAGCGCATGTGTTGAGTTTATTAATGATCACCGGCTGTGCATCGACCGGGGTTGATCTCGTCGCAAAAGGTGAGGTCAAGGTGGAACATGTACCCTCCCATTATGCGCACATCCATCGGATATCAGTACGTCAAGAGCAGGAAATGCTGATCATTTTGGGAGAGCTGCACGAGCGTTCTCATCACGCAGGTTTTGTGCCGGGGCACGTGGACATCGAGGTCATCTCGTTAGATGGAGATGTCTTACAGACAGGATACACGAGATATCATCGTTTTGGCCGCAGTAAGTCAGGTAAGTTCAAGTTTTCCATTCAGTTTCCTGGCACCATCTCTCAAGGAAGTAGGATACGTGTTGTTCACCACCCCGTCTCTTTACAACAAGAACCACGCATCCTGCGTCATCCTGATCCCTGACATGGGTGTTACCCAGCTATGAGAGTGTTGCTGCGACGCCGAAACGGGGCGATAAGCGAAGCCCGATGCATAGGATATTTCTGCAGCGTTCCTGATAGACTTTTTCCCAGCAGGACATTGCGTCGGTACGGATCGAGGCTTCCGACTACCAGTTCGAGCTGAAACGGGTGCAGCGCTTTTAGCTGACGCAACCGCGGAATCGTCGCGTGAGTGTCTCCTTTGGGGCGTTACCAGCTATTCACAATCTGATACTGTCTGTCAGGTCGGATTCCAACTTTTACAGATTGAAGATTCCTTGAAGTATTATCAACGCGGCAATCTAGCTTCTGTTCTTGGAGTAAAAGCCTTCTGCGCCTGAACGTACTGGTTGGTTGGATGCACAGTGGACCATCTTTTGCCCGCGTTGCTACCATTGATGTTTCCGAAATAGCCGTTTCTGAACAGTTCGCAATATTCACAATTCGCTAATGAAACGATCTATTGTCTACTTTGTCACCGCTCACGGTTACGGCCACGCCGTTCGATCTTCTTACCTCATAAACCAGCTCGGTAGAGAAAGCCAAATCTCAATCATTTCAGGTATTCCCAAACCGTTTTTCGATGAAGAGATCACTGTTCCCTTCACCTATGTACAAGCCGAATTTGATACAGGGTGCGTACAGCTCGATGCATTCTCCATTGATATTGAGTCGACCCAACAGAACTATCTTGAGCAGGCATTCAAGAACGATAGAACACTTGCTGGTTGGGTGAATAAACTTCGTGAACTTGACTGTGATTGTATTGTTTCCGATGTGGTTCCCTTTGCTGGCGTGATCGCCAATGAGTTGAACATTCCATCAATTTCCGTGAGTAATTTCTGGTGGA
>JAAEPA010000781.1 GCA_024222475.1 Gammaproteobacteria bacterium
GCATTCATGTGCTGATTATTGGACAAATAAACGAGCTTGTCCTGAATTTGAACCAATACCATGCCGCTTTGCTGAAGTTGCTGGGAGAGCGTTATGAAGGGCTATATTCCGGAAATGGCTGAAGGATGTGCGGAATGTCGGCTACATGGCTCAAAAGGTGTTCCATGGCGCCATCGAGCTCTATTTCAGAGTCTTTGATATCTCGCGACTTTGGGGAAAAGGCTGTTTATGCTTCCTATACGTTCACCAATAATTCTCCGTGGTGATCTGTCCCGGTTCACGACGGCGGTTTTTTTTGAATCCGAGGTTCATCAGCACCTCAGAGGTATCTTTCACCATGCCCGGATTGCCGCAAAGCATTACATGGGATTGTTCGGGATCGAAGGACATGTCGGCTTGATGTTGTAATCTTCCGTCTTGAATGGCAGCGGGTATCCGACCCTTGAGGGCGAAATCGGTGTCTTCTCGGCTGACGAAGGGAATTATGGCAAACTGGTCCGGGTGGGATTTACTGAAAGATTCTATGGTATCCCGATAGGTGAGTTCCGCGGTGGTGCGCACGGCATGTACCAGTACAATCTTTTTAAAACGCTCCCAGGGCTCTTCCTCTTTCAGGATGGACAGGAACGGACCCAGGGCCGTCCCGGTTGAGAGCATCCACAGATAGTCTGCTTGCGGAACCTCGGAGAGGGTAAAGAATCCAGCCCCCTTCGGCGAGACCCATACCTTGTCACCGGCCTTCAAACTGTGTAGTCGGTTTGAAAGCGGACCTTCAGGTACGATGATCGAGTAGAATTCCAGCGGTTGCTCAGTGGGGGCGTTAACGAAGGAGTAAGGCCGCCCTATGCGTTCACCATCGATATCCAATCCCAGTCGGCCGAATTGCCCGGCCTTGAATGGCGGGATATCCGCCTTAATTTTCAGCGAATAAAGCTGATCGTTCCAATGATAATTGTCAACGACCGTACCTTCTGTCCAACGAGCCATAGGGGTTCCTCTGTTAAGTAGTGTCTGAACGAAAAGTAGAGTCTACTGCGACTTCCCCGTGCACGCGACATTTTGACCTCTACAAATAGTTATTTGGAATGACCAAACGCCTAGGAGGCTGTCGGATTTAGGTGATCGTAGCGAGGGAAAGACGGTTTGAGGTAGATTTTTCGATCGTTTGAGGAGAATAGCCGTAGCGTGTAACGAAAAGGATCGGGAAATCTAGCCAAATCCGGCTTTTCCGCAGTAGATCAGCCCTAAATCCGACAGCCTCCTAGTTGTAGTGGCTAAAATATCACGCACCCGGAAAAGCCTCGCTACGACCCACTTTTTGTTCAGGCACTAAGTAATTGATTTCTGGGTGGTAGCTTATATACCCATCCACCATCGGTATATACTCCTCACGAGACAATATCTCCCGGCCATCCTCAATGGCTGATATCCGCGAGTCGGTGTTTATGTGAAAATGCGAATATATTTTCCCTATTGACGGTAAACTTTTCCGCCAACCTGAACCTTCCGATATCCAATGGCATTAATCAGACTACGTGACGTGAGTATGAGTTTTGGCGGGCCTCGTCTACTCGATAGAGTTAATCTACAGATCGATAAGGGGGAGCGCTTGTGTTTGATGGGCCGCAATGGGGTGGGTAAATCGACTTTGTTAAGAGTCATCAGCAAAGAGATCATAGCGGATGAAGGCGCTATTGAACAACGCCAGAATCTGGTAATCTCAAGGCTTGCTCAAGAGGCGCCCCTCGACCTGCGGGATACGGCATACCAAATCGTGGCGCAAGGCCTAGGTTCACCGGGAGCGCTGCTGGGCCGGCATCATGACCTCAACCGAAAGGTCAGCGACGGTGCTGATCCGCGGATCATTGATGAACTACAACGGGTACAGCACGATCTGGAGGCCGAAGGCGGATGGCAGCTGTCAAAACGCATAGATGCGGTATTGTCCCGCCTTAAATTGGTTGCCGATGTTGAATTCGGTACCTTGTCCGGTGGCCTCAAACGACGTGTCCTGATTGCCCGCGCCCTGGTCAGTGATCCAGATCTCCTTCTATTGGATGAACCCACCAATCACTTAGATATCGAGGCCATTACCTGGCTGGAAGACTTCTTGAGTGGGTTTGGCGGCGCATTGTTATTCATTACTCATGACCGAGCGTTTTTACAGCGGCTGGCGACGCGGATAGTGGAAATCGACCGTGGCATTTTGACCAGTTATCCCGGCGACTATGCCTCATATCTTAGCGGCAAACAGGCTGAACTGGGGGTGGAGGCCACAAAGCAGGCTGATTTCGATAAAAAACTAGCCCGCGAAGAGGTTTGGATTCGCCAAGGGATCAAGGCGAGGCGGACGCGTAATGAAGGCCGGGTGCGGGAATTGGAAAGGATGCGAGAGCAGCGTCGAGCCCGGCGTGACCGGATGGCGCAGGCGAGGATGGACATCAATGCGACGGAACGTTCAGGGAAATTGGTTATTGAAGCTCGCAACCTGGCTTATGACTATGACGGAATTCCCTATATCAGGGATTTTTCGACCACCATTCTACGTGGCGATAAGATCGGTCTCATAGGCCCCAATGGCTGCGGGAAAACCACATTGTTGCAACTACTGCTGGGGCAGTTCGAGCCTAAGCAAGGTCAGATACGGCACGGTACTCGGTTACAAATCGCCTATTTCGATCAGTATCGTAGTCAGTTGGATGAATCCAACTCGGTGCAGGACAATGTGGGACAGGGGCGTGATCAAGTGGTTTTTAATGGCAAGTCACGGCATATCATGGGCTATCTGCAGGACTTTCTATTTTCGCCCGAGCGGGCTCGTACCCCGGTCAGTGTACTCTCAGGGGGTGAGCGTAACCGTCTGCTGTTGGCAAGGCTTTTTCTCAAACCTTGCAATGTGTTGGTCATGGACGAACCCACTAACGATCTAGATGCCGAGACTATGGAGTTGCTGGAAGAGTTACTGATGAATTATCAGGGTACGCTTATTCTGGTGAGCCATGATCGTGCTTTTATCAATAATGTCGTCACCAGTACCCTGGTCTTCGAAGGTGAAGCAAGGATCGGTGAATATGTGGGTGGATATGATGATTGGTTGCGTCAACGCCCCAAAAATGCGCTGCGCAATGATGAAAAGAGAGCGCCGTCTTCCAGTACCACGGTACGCGCTCGAATGCGCAAGATCACTTATAAAGAACAACGCGAGCTGCAGACCCTGCCCCAACATATCGAGTCGCTCGAAGAGGAGCAACAGACCTTACAGCAGATCATGAGCAAGCCGGAGTTTTACCAGCGCGATAAGCAGGAAATTGCGCAGACAAAGATTCACTTAGAGGGGCTGGAGAAGGCCCTGGCGGCAGCATACGAGCGCTGGGAAGAGCTGGAGGAGATTCAGAGTTGATTTTAGCCTCTCTACCGATTCTGTAGTTAATCAGGCAGAATGCGTAACGCCCAAAAAACCATCTTAATTGTTTCAAAATAATTACATGTTAGTTCGAGTAGGCAAATGCTCGATTGTCGAAATATGAGAAATCTGGAATCCAGAATATGGCTAAATATATAGGAATCTTAACGGCAGGGGGAGAGATAGCCCAGGTTTGAACGCCGCCATCAGAGGGGTGGGTAAAGCGCTGCAAGGCTACTATGGCATGCAGTTGATCGGTTTTCGCCAAGGGTTTCGTGGTCTGATGGAAAATCGCACCATGCGCCTAGACGGTAATGCCCTCTCCGGGATTTTGACCATCGGCGGCACTATTCTGGGCACCAGCCGTGATAAGCCCCATCGGATGACGGTGGGTGAGCGGGTGCTGGACATGACCGATGTCATCGTTAATAACTATGAGAAACAGCAGCTCGACGCCTTGGTCTGTCTGGGCGGTAATGGGACCCAGAAAAATGCCCTGCGGCTGGCAGAGCAAGGTCTGAACATTATTACGCTACCCAAAACGATCGACAACGATGTCGCCATGACCGATGTCAGTTTTGGTTTTGATACCGCGTTGGGAATTGCTACCGAAGGCATAGATCGTTTGCACAGCACGGCGCACAGCCACCACCGGATCATCGTGGTTGAGGTCATGGGGCACCGGGTCGGATGGTTGGCCCTGGGGGCGGGAATCGCGGGCGGTGCGGATGTCACCCTGATCCCGGAGATTCCCTACGACGTGGAGGCGGTTGCCGGAACCATTCGCAAACGCGTGCGGCAGGGAAAAAACTTCAGCATCGTCGCGGTCGCCGAAGGCGCCATGACCAAGGAGCAGGATCGTGCACTGGGAGCGGTCAAGCTGGAAAAGAAAAACGCCGAAGATAAAGAGGCCAAGAAAAAGGCCAAGGTCAAACTAGCAGCACTCAAGACGCAGTACGCCGGAAACACCTTGCGCCTGGCCAGGCAGTTGGAGCAGCTCACGCGTCTTGAGGCGCGTGTCACCATATTGGGATATGTGCAACGCGGCGGAACCCCCTCAGCAGCTGACCGGCTATTAGCCACCCGCTTGGGAACCGCGGCGGCGGATCTGATTCATCAAGGCGAATACGGTGTGATGGTCGCCGCACTTGGCGATGGTATAGGGCCCGTCCCTCTGCAAGAGGTGGCAGGCAAACTGAAAACCGTGCCCCTGGATCATCCCTGGTTGGAAAGTCTGCGCCGAGTCAGTCCCGGTCGCGTGGGTTTGGGGTGAAAACCAAGGAATGCGAATTAAATAACTTCCCTAACTGGCGCCGCATGATTGTTCGTATTCAAGGCGCGACAACAGGCGCATAGCCTCGCTATGTAACTGTTATCGCAACGCCGAAGACGGACGATCAAGAAAGTCAGATAGGGAAGTGTGTAGGTAGCATTCCTAAGATGGGGGCGCAGGTGTCACCTAGGAGTCTGTCGGACTTAGGTGGTCGTAGCGAGGGAAAGACGGTTTGAGACGGATTTTTCGATCGTTTGAGGCGAATAGCCGAAGCTATTTAACGAAAAGGATCGGGAAATCTGTCCAAACTCGGCTTTTCCGCAGTAGATCGTCCTAAGTCCGACAGGCTCCTAGATCCTGCAAGTGATTATGCTTACAGAGTGCAAGATACTTAGTTGAGGAAAGTTCATGATCAATCCATTTCAAAACGATGCATTGGGCAAGCTGATATTACGTCTTACAGTTGGCGTTCTCATGCTGTTTCATGGCATCGACAAGATTACCAATACCGGGTCTGTCGAGTTCATTGGCGGCAAGCTCGCAGAGACTGGGCTGCCATCTGCGGTAGCCTATGGGGTGTATCTGGGTGAGGTGATTGCGCCACTGATGATTGTTTTTGGTTTCTTTTCCCGTGTTGGAGGCTTGATCACAGCGGGTAATATGCTGTTCGCAATTGGCCTAATGCACACCGGCGGGATCTTTGCCTTAACTAACCACGGCGGGTGGGCCCTTGAGTTACAAGGTTTCTATCTGTTTGGTGCACTGGCGATCGTATTTCTGGGGAGCGGGAGGTTTGCTTTAAAACCGGACTGATCAAGTCCCGAGGTATTCACCTCAGTTGGGAAGGCCTTCGGCAGCCGCAATGCTTCCAGGCTGTCATAACCACCCGTGTTATCCCGGATATTTCATAAATTCAGAGCTCCTGATCTAGGGGATTATCCGCTGCTACCAAATTCATAAATCATCTCGAAATCCGTGCCCGGGAAAATCGTTTTGGTCTCGTTCAGCTCCCTGCACAGATTTTCTATTGCCCGATCATTACTATGATTGGCCAGCCGATGCAGACGCACTGTTAGGGTTTTGTTTTGATGGTCCGGCAATAAATCCGCCTCTGATTGATACAGCGCGACCACCAGCTGGCGGGCATCATCAACACGCGACATCGTCTCACGCAGGATGTTGACCATGGCGGTTTCAGCCCGGTATGCCACCATCTTTACCGTGTCAATGAGTTGCTTTGTTTGTGTGGCGAGTTTACTGAATCGCGCCTCTTGTGGCAGTTCGGCAAAGGTAATGTGTCTATTGGTATCGCTTCGATTGCCCTTTAGCGTATCCACTTCCTCCTGAAAGGCGGTGATCTCTTCGAGTAGCGCGGCCTTTTGCTGTTCAAACGCCTCAACTTTGCGGGGGTTAATCTCGGTTTCAAGGTTCATGGAACC
>JAAEPA010000782.1 GCA_024222475.1 Gammaproteobacteria bacterium
AGGAGCCTGTCCGAGAATAGAAACCGTAGCGAGGGGAAGCCATTTTGAGTCCATTTATGTGATCATTTGAGGCGAATAGTAGGCCCTATTTAACGAAAATGATCGAGAAAATGGGCCAAAATGGCTTTTCCGCAGTAGGTTCTCTATTCTCGGACAGCCTCCTAGTATAGGGCCTGGGTCCCACAAGTGATCGCACTTACAGGATCCAGGTAGGGAAGCAAGGCATACGGTCTAACTGAACACAACGGTACGATTTTTACAGACGACGATCTTGTGTCTGAGATGGTGCCATATTGCCCTAGCCAACACGAGTTTCTCGATGTCCCGGCCTTTTCTTACCAAATCGTCCACCGCATCGGTGTGCCTAACATGGATGACATCCTGGGCAATGATGGGGCCCGCATCAAGCTGCGCAGTCACATAGTGGCTGGTGGCGCCAATGACTTTTACTCCCCGTTCATAGGCCGAGTGGTAGGGCTTGGCGCCCGGAAAGGCGGGTAAAAATGAGTGATGGATATTGATGATCTTATTAGGGTAATGAGCAATAAACTGCCCGGTCAGTATTTGCATATAACGAGCCAGGACTATGAAATCGACCCCATAGTCTTGTAATAAGGTAAGTTGAGCATGTTCCTGAGCCTTCTTGTTCTGTTTGGTCATCGGAAAGACATGAAAATCTATACCCAGATTTTTCGCCGCGGACTCCAGGTCGGGATGGTTGCTGATGATGACGGGGATACGGACGTTCCATTCGCCAGCCTGATACCTGGCAAGTATGTCATACAGGCAGTGCGAATGCTTGGATACGAATAGCGCCATCCGGGGGATTTCATCTGCCAGGGACAACTGCCAATCCATGTTGAAACGCTCAGCAATCAGTGATCCAAATTGCTTCTTCAGCTCCCCAACTGACAAGGAAAATCCTTGTAAATTCCACTCTATTCGCATGAAAAAATGTTTCTCTCTCACTCCCACATGCTGTTCCAGATCGATAATGTTGCCGTTGTGCTGATATAAGAAATCAGTAATCGCGGCGACGATCCCTACCTGGTCAGGACAGGAAATTAGTAACATCGCGGAATGCGGCGTTGTATTGTTGGTGGACATTTGAGACTATCTCTTGATTATTGTTCGAAGACCCATCGCAACAACGTGTCTTGGATCGCTTGGCCTTCCAGTCTGTTCAAATCTGGGTGATTCTGAATAATGACAACGACATAGCTACGCCCCCGACGGCTTAGCAGAAATCCAGCCAGGGCGCTCACATCTTTGAGGCTTCCGGTCTTGGCATGCAAACGACCAGCCAGAGACCCGTCTCTAAATCTAGACTTCATGGTACCGTCCATTCCCGCCAAGGGCATGGAAGATACGAATTCCGGCATGTATGGGCTGGCAAATGTGGTCAGCAAAAACCGCCCTAGACTAAGTGCGGAAATGCGGCTTATTCTTGACAAACCCGCACCATTATCGATAACCAGCCCCGAAAATACCAGATCATGGGCCTTGAGCCAATTCATTATAGTCTGGATACCCTTGGGCTCGGTACCCGGGGCGTCAATTTGTTCCGCACCCAGGGTCAACAGAAGCTGGCGGGTCATGACATTGTTACTGAACTTATTCATACCCCGAATGAGTTCCGCCAGCGGACGCGATTCATGGGTATAAAGAAGGCGCGCCTTCTCGGGACGGCTGCCTACCCTAAGTCTCCCGTCGAGAGCCCCCCCCATGTCGTTCCATAGCGTTTTAAATACGCCATAGAACATATCGGTCGGCTTTAATACCACACGGTTCCAGATATGAGACCCGCAGGAGATCGGATATCGGCCCGAGAAGCCCACTTGTACCCCCGAGTCAAGGTGTGAAACTCGTATTCCCATTCGATACTTACGCCCCCGACAAGGACCGCGGGTGAGCCTCAAGCCGTTTTTAATCTGTAAATTTGCCGGCCTGGGAGTCGCAATGATCCGCACGCTATTAGATTCCGTCTGCGGAATAAAGTTAAAGTGGATGGTCTGAAAATTTACCAGCAACGCATCTGGCATTGCGTTGTAGGTGCGATAGAGCTGACCGTCGAAAACCGTTGCATCCTTGCCCTGAGATTCGAAATAACTGTTATCGACGATGAGATCGCCGGCGATGTGGTGTAATCCACGATCTCGCAGACCACGTAACAGCTTCCACAAGTACTCCGTGACCAGAAAAGGGTCACCGTGACCCTTGACAATAAGATCGCCGTCCAGTCGTCCTTGGTGAATCTGCCCGCTGATATAGACCTCCGTCTTCCAAGTGTAGGCCGGTCCAAGCTCATCGAGTGCGACAAACGTGGTCAGTAATTTGATCGTTGAAGCAGGATTTCGAGGAGTCGATGCACCGAAACTCAACAAGGGTCTGCTGTTGGATACCTGCTGAACGAATACACTCAAACTGTCGGCTGGAAGCCCCTGATCGGCAAGCGCCTTACTCACCACTGGCGGCAGAGAGGTTCGCGAGTAGGTCGAGCCGGCAAAGCTTTGGGGCGGAATCAATAACCAAGAGATCGATAAGAAGAAAAAACATATTGTCATCCTGACCTTATAACCCGGATATTTCACAAAAGGCGGGACCTATCATCTTTTCCATGGATCCGCCAAGGCTCACACTCAGCAACTGCCAACATGACCCGCATCAACAATGACTATACCCGGATATCCATGTGCACCCTATTGGGTTTGCGAAATCGAGGGATGGATGCGACTCAGCTCTAGAGCAATTACAAACCCATGGCCTTTGTCATGATGTTCCATGCGTACGGCCAGATAACCCAGCTCCCGAGCCAGCCAAAAAAGCGTACTTCGCTTATCATTGTCTCTCCTTACCAAACGGTATTTCACGGTATTGAATGTCCCCACGGGAATTTCCAACTTCTCTTTCCCCTCGGGAACGAAGCGCCGCTGCTTTAACTTCCCTCTCTCCACCAGCGGGTACTCAAAAACCCCCACATGAGCCCTGGCATCCATCATCATTCGCATCTCCAAGGTCAAGCGGTCTACCGCACCCTCCGGAACCTCTATCTCGCGGGTCTGCTGCTGCCAGGTCGTGAGCGCCCGGTTATTGGCCCTATCGAATAGGATCAGCTCATGTTTAAGCTCCTCCCCATCTACTTCGCTAGACTCAAACCGCACTGCCGTAGGCCGACCGTCCACCAACCGCCATTCACTGCGCTCGAAAATGGAATCACTGATGAACATCCTGGCCAGACCATTGGCCTTGGCCTGCTTTTCAAACACAAAATGGCCTTCTTGGCCTCGCCGCAATTCCATCTTGGCGCTGCCAAGACTCAATCCGCCCAGACTGACTTTATACTCTGCTTTAAAGGGTTCCATCGAAGCAGCCGTGCATAATGGAAGCAACAAAAACGCACCCAATATGATCGAAGCAGCAACCCTAAATGGCCTCTTCATCCGGTTGTCTGCCAAGGAAATGGTATTATAATGATGCTGAATTTTCGGTTTAACCATTCAGAGACTCTCCTCGGACTTAGGACTATTTGACTTTAATACGTGGATTTCGACTAGGCGCCCAAATTATCCAACTCTTCATATGAAATAGCCACGAATATTCCGCTCAAACGTCTGGAATTTCTACCTCTGGCGGAATTTGCCTCATACCTGACTTGCAGGGCGGACCAGACACAGCCACGCCAATCAATCTCTAATCGGAAATAAATTTTTTAACAAAATTCTTTGCTAAACATTTTCATTTGCCGTCAATAAATAATGCCTCACCACCACGACCACCAGCACGACCATGAACACCATCATCATGGACACGGGCATCATTCACACGCCTTACAGAAATCCGCAAAGCTACTATTCGCCTCATTGATTATCACCTTGGGATTCGCCTTCGTGGAGGCGATTGCCGGGTACTTCTCCGGCTCGCTAGCCCTGATGAGTGACGCCGGACACATGCTGACCGACAGCACTTCCCTAGCCCTTGGGGCCATCGCCGCATGGATCGCGAACAAACCCATGACCCGCAAGTTGACCTACGGTTTTGGCCGTGCCGAGGTGTTAGCGGCATTGATAAACGGCATACTCATGCTCGTTGTAATCGCGGGTATTGTCTACGCTGCGATTGGCAGGTTTCAGTCACCTACTCATGTCGAGGGAGGCACGGTCACCCTGGTCGCCTTTGTCGGACTCATCATCAACATCGTGGTAATCTTCATCCTGAGCCGGGATTCGCATAATCTGAATACTCGCGCGGCATTGCTGCATGTCATCGGGGACCTGCTGGGCTCCGTGGCAGCCATGGTCTCCGGCATCGTCATCATATTTACCGGCTGGATGCTGATCGACCCCATACTCTCGGTAGGCATCAGCGTTTTGATCCTCTATTCCACCATCCATGTACTCGGTGAAACCCTGCGAGTCATCATGGAAGGGGTACCCAACCATCTGCAGCTGGAGGTTATTCGTAAGACCATCGCCGAGACCGAGGGCGTAAGTTCCATCGAGGACCTGCATATCTGGATGGTCTCCTCCAGGCAAACCGCCCTCTCGGCCCATGTCAGAATCGAAGACTTCAATCACTGGCATGCCATATTGGATAAACTGCATGAAAGACTGCATCACGAATTCAGTATCGACCATGTCACGATCCAACCCACATCCTCAGCCACCGTTGTAACCCACCAAAATGGAAAGCAACCGTGGTCTGATCCGGTCTCTAATACCGAAGGATCGCTACCGAAATAATTTACCCAGCCGAACCAGAACTAAAATCCGAACCCCATGCATAACATGATACCCCGATTAAGGGAAACCAAATTTCCTATGCTGCAACGTCTGAAGCTCAAGACCTTGCAGATCAATGTCGGCTACCGATGTAATCAAGCCTGTCTGCATTGCCATGTCAATGCCGGCCCAAAACGTAAGGAAATGATGGATCTGGATACGGCCGAAACAGTGTTGGACTTTCTGCGCCGCTTATCGGCACAGGTGCTCGACATTACCGGCGGTGCGCCGGAGTTGAATCCCCATTTTCGACGTCTCGTTACCGGCACCCGCGCCCAGAACAAACATATTATCGATCGTTGCAATCTGACCATACTCGAAGAACCCGGCCAGGAAGATCTGGGCGAATTTCTGGCGGAAAACCAAGTGGAGATCATCGCCTCCATGCCATGTTATCTGGAAGAAAATGTCGACAATCAACGCGGCAAAGGCGTGTTCGGCTCCAGCATCCGAGGATTACAAAAACTCAACGCCTTGGGATTCGGAAAACCCGACAGTGGACTGCTATTGAATCTCGTTTACAACCCCCTCGGTCCCTATCTACCACCGGCTCAGGCATCATTGGAGGACGATTACAGACGCATGCTCGGCGAGCGCTACGAGGTGCAATTCAATCAACTCTTTACCCTAGCCAACATGCCCATCGCCCGGTTTGGCAGCATCCTGATCACACGAGGAGAATTCGACGATTATATGAACCTTCTGTACAGCGCCCATCAGCAGGAAAACGTCTCCGATGTCATGTGCCGCAACCTCATCAGTGTGGATTATCGAGGCTTTGTATACGACTGCGACTTCAATCAGATGCTGGGCCTGGCCTTAACTACCAGCCAAAACCCTCGCCCTCATCTGAAGGATCTCATGCATCTCGATCTTGAAGGTAACCTCATCGTAGTAGCAGACCATTGCTTCGGCTGCACCGCCGGCCAGGGCAGCAGCTGTGGTGGGGCATTGAGTTGAGTCGCATTTATGAATTCACTGCCTTAAGCTTCATTCATGCGCCTATCCTGCATCATACCGGTACTTAACGAGGCCGCCTTCCTATCCCGGTACACCGACTATTTAGCCTCGCTGAAGGTGGGAAGCCACGAATTGATCATCGTAGACGGCGGCAGTCAGGACCGTAGCGCCTCCCTAGGTAGATGCATCGCTGACCGGTTCACCAGCACCCACCGGGGTCGTGCCCATCAGATGAACGCCGGTGCAGCGCTGGCAACAGGCGATGTATTGGTGTTTCTCCACGTCGATACCCTGCTCCCAGCCACCGCGATTGAAGACATCATCACGGCCACTACAGAAAAGGAATCCCTATGGGGTGGATTCGATGTCAGACTCTCGGGCCATCACCCTGCGTTCCGAATGATCGAGACCCTGATGAATCTACGCTCCCGGTTGACCGGCATTCTCACCGGCGATCAAACCCTGTTTATCCGTCGCGACCTGTTTCATGTTATCGGCGGTTTCCCGAATATCCCACTCATGGAAGACATCGCCATCAGTAGGCGTTTGAAGCGCAGGGCACGGCCGGCTCACATTACTGCCCGGGTGCTGACCTCCAGCCGAAGATGGGAGCACCAAGGCATCTTGCGTACGATAATCAAGATGTGGCTGCTGCGCCTGGCCTATTTTTTAGGAGTCGATCCTAATATTCTGGTCCACTACTATTATGGCAAACGCGGATGATCTGCTCGCAGCGACGCATACTGATTTTTGCCAAGGCGCCGATCCCCGGCAGGGTCAAGACCCGACTGATCCCCGACTTATCCCCTGCCGCAGCAACCCGATTACACATGGCCATGACCCATAAAACCCTCGCCCTGGCCTGTCAAAGCGAATTGGCCCCGGCAGAACTATGGATCGACCATGAACACCCCTTCTTTGAACGATGTAAAAGGGATTTCTCCCTATCGCTTAAACGCCAAACCGGTGCCGATCTAGGGTTACGGATGCACCACGGGCTCCGCCAGACCTTAAGACACTGCCAATACGCAGTCATTATCGGCACCGATTGTCCCGCCATGGAACAGCGCCATCTCGATACAGCCTTCAAGGTCCTGGAACAAGGACGGGACATCGTGTTGAGCCCCGCTGAAGATGGCGGTTACGTGCTGATCGCCACCAAACGCACCGACAATGCATTATTCAATAACATCTCATGGGGGTCGGATAGGGTCATGATCCAAACGCGGAAGGTATTGCAGCGCCTCGGCTGGTCATGGGCTGAGCTCGAAACTTTGTGGGATGTGGACCGGCCGCAGGACCTGCTTCGCTTAAGGGGCAAGACGCGGTTTTTAGATTTGTTCGACGACGCTTTGAAGAGCGAATTATAAAAAGAAGACCGATTTAGTTCTAACCCAGTGCGCTGGATTAAGTACGAATTTAGGGCTGTTCAATTCCGCGGCCAGAAGTATTACAATTTATGTCATGTAATACATGAAAGGAACCACCATGAGCACCACCCTTACCAGCAAGTGCCGAGTCACCATCCCAAAAAAGATCCGCGAAACCATGGGACTTGGTCCGGGCAGCCAAGTGGATTTCGATGTGGACAAGCAAGGACGAATCATTATCCGCAAGGCGCGCGAGAAAGAAATGAGGCCCCCGCGTGGCAGAGACCGTTTCGACCGTGTCCGTGGGCGAGCGACTGCGAAGTGGAAAACAGATGACTCGATGCGCCTTCTTCACGGGGATGAAAACGTACCAAGCGCGACATGAGTAGAAAAAAACGAAAGCAGACCAGGCCGGGCAGACACCATAACCCGCTGCGTGGGCCGAGAACACCCGAGTGGGTAGGTGGCCGACTCATGGCCCCTGCCTATGTCACTGAGGAACAGCCCTACCGACCGGAGATGGTTCTCTGGCTTGAGCTTCCAGATGACATCATAATTTCCTGTACGCTGATTGATCCGAAAGAACCTCCAGTGGCCTTTGGTGAATCCCTGCTCGATGCGATAGCGTCACCCCAGGCCGGCCCTCCCCGCCGGCCGGCCCAGATCCGAGTGGCTAATTCTGCATTGGCAGCCGAGGCCAGAGAGGCGGCACCGGATATTGATGTCGTAGTAGCACCCACCCCCGAACTGGATCGGATTCTTCGTCTCATGACCGAGTCTTTGACTGACGACGGCGACGGAGGACCGAGCTACTTCGAGGATGGACGTATTCCAGGGGACATTATCGAGACCCTCTTCCACGCCGCCCAGTCTCTATTCAGGGTCGCCCCTTGGAAGGTGGTCGATGATACCCAGGTACTGCGACTAGACATCCCCGCCCTTGGGGTCGAAGGCGCGTGCGTCTCCATTATCGGCAGGTTGGGCGAGAGTCTTGGTGTCGTCATCTTCTCTTCCCTGGTGGCATTCGATATATTCTTGGACGCTGCAAGAAACGAAATCCCAGCTGAGGGACCGATAGACCTGGGTAGCCGCACGCTGTCTCTGAACTTTGAACGGGGCGCTGACTTACCTCCGAAAATGAGACGTGAGATAGCTGAGCACGGCTGGCCGGTCGCCGGTCCTACCGCCTATCCGTGGATTCAGCACCGCGACCGAGACGCACTACCCCGACCGCTCAATAAGAACGACGTGCGGATCATGTCGGCCTGCGCCACCGCCCTAACTGGCTTTTTCTCGAAACACTCTACTATTTTCGAGGGCGAGTCATTCGAGCCAGTGTCAGAGTCGTTCTGTGATGACAATGACCGCCAGGTGCGAATCACCTTTCCCTACGAAGCGGGCTACGCCACCGAACTAAGTGACCCACCTTCACCGGCACCGACGACAAAACCAACGCACCGCAAGGTAGGACGCAATTCGCCATGCCCGTGCGGAAGCGGCAAGAAGTATAAGAATTGTTGCCTGCGTAAGAATCAGCCT
>JAAEPA010000783.1 GCA_024222475.1 Gammaproteobacteria bacterium
GACCACTCCGAACATTGCTTGCAGTTACCGGCAACCAATGTTCGGAGGGTGCGCAGGCATAGTTGACACTATGTCGAGCGCTCTGACCGAGCCAAATGCAGGCAGGGTGCGGCATAGCGCCGTCGCAGTAGATAAGGTGGTGAGAAATGCGGGTTGGAGGTGTGGGTGCCGGGTACTCTTTTCAGAACGCTGTGCGACAGGGATGTGTAATATGGCACTCCGGGCGCGAACCTACATGGACGTATCTACGGCGCTTCTGAAAAGAGTACCCGGTGGTCGCCCCGTTCGCGGGTATGTATAGAAAGAACCGGGATGCGGGCTAGGGCACGGCGTTGTAACGTTCTATGGAGTCGAGTATTTCCTGTTTGGCTTCTTCGGCGTCTACCCAGCCGTCGATCTTGACCCACTTGCCGGGTTCGAGATCCTTGTAATGATCAAAGAAGTGAGCAATCGAATCGAGCAATGATCTGGGCAGATCGCGTACGTTGTTCATGTCTGAATAGAGGCTCGAAAGCTTGTCGACCGGGACCGCGATGATTTTTGAATCCC
>JAAEPA010000784.1 GCA_024222475.1 Gammaproteobacteria bacterium
ACGGCCGTTTCCCATCCCCCGCCCCCATCTCATCAAAAAACTCAACCGGGGGGAACTATGCACATGGCAGCCCCTATTACAAACTCTTGCGAACTGAAGTAGCTGCGCTGGCTCAAGCGTTGCACGGAGCCGCAGGGGTAAAAGAGCAAGCGGCCAAGCATCAATTGCGAAAAATCAACAGGGAGATCAACAGTCTCAAGAGGAAGCTGGCCGCTTTGGAAAAAGAGAAGGCTGCCTTGCAAGAGCGGGAGTGATGGGAAACGGCCGTTAATGCAGTGCCGAGCGGGAGATGGGCTGGTGGTTTTGGATGAAATTGGGGGGAAACGGCCGTTTCCCCCACACTCTAGCCTAACCGCCTCCCTTTCCATTATAATGTCCCCATGTCTGGCGACTTGCTACAAACCAAACTGTATGTGCCTCAGCGACCGATAAGTCGCCAACGGCACGTTCTCCTCCCCCGCCCCCACCTCATCAAACAACTCAACCAGGGAATCCAGCAAGGCTGCAAACTCACCCTCATCTCCGCCCCGGCCGTGTTCTTCACAGCCGCCATGTGGCGGTTCAAGTTTGAGTAAAGAAAGGGATTGGGAGATTCAAAGCGAACCTCCCAATCAAAACATAAAGTTCAACAAACCTTTTGTCTAATGTCCGATTCAATTCTGATTATGCCCTAATCAGAGCCGAAGTGTATATTTCCTGAATAATGAATTTCCCCCCATAATTCGGGTATTTCTGGATTATACCCCGGCCCCCACCAAGTTCCTTGTCCATGGAGACCTGCTAGATCACCTTCTGCATTGGTGATTACCCAGTGACCTTGCCAATCCGATCCCACTGGTTTCGATCCATTAACCCGCATCTCAAGACGACCCATTTTGCCATCAACAGTAACCGCAGGAAATGTGTTTACGCCTTTGTAAAATGTGAGACCCGAACGATGAATCACTACCGTTCCATAATCCTCTGATAACGCACAAACCTCAAATGGAAATGCCGCACAATCCTCAGATTCCCCATCGAAGGTTCCTTTCCAATTTCCAATATCGCTTATTGTCAAGAACGTATTGCCACCAGCGACTTTTACTCCCAATATTGTAGGCATGTAATACCAATCCCCTCCTGCATCTTCAGGCGGGGTTGCAAATGCAGTAATCGATACTACGGACACCATCATGATCACGGCTAGCAAAACAAAGAATTTCCTTTTCATTTTAATCATCTCCTGTTGCTAAATACTCAGTCACAAAATCTCGGATAAACTTTCAGTCTCCAAACATCACCTCCTCTTTTGCACTTCTTTACGCCGATATTATTCTCCAGCGCCTGCCTCACGCAATATCTCAGCAATTTCCTCATCGAGAGGGATTGCGATATCTAAGGCGGTTTGGCCAAAGTTATCCTCTATATCCAGAACCGCGCCATGCTCGATCAAAAGCAGGATAATTTCTGACTGTTTCCACCGAGCCGCATGATGCAGCGCCGTTTTACCACTGTTGTCTTGTACGTTAGGATCTGCCCCCCCATCCAGAAGAATAACAACCATTTCCATCACAGGATCTGATCTATTTCTTGTTATCATTACTTTCATCAATGGGGTCAGCCCTAGCTTAGATTGAAAATCCACATCAACTCCACCCTCCACCAAAGTCTGAAAGGCCTCGAATGAATCACTTTCAATCGCATAATATAACGGTGTTGGACTTTCCTCGTAGATATTAACTGGGTTGGGATCAGCCCCACTGTTAAGAAGAACCTTGATGATTTCAACATAGTTAATCCAGGCTGCGGCATGGAGTGCTGTGTCATTGTAGGTAGCATCAGTCTGGTTCAAATCAGCGCCATTAGCAATCAGAAATTCAACTACTTCGACATGGTTACCGATGGTCGCGTGCATTAGCGCTGGCGACTGTCTGAGAATTGTACCGTTTGGTGTTCGGGCATTCATCGTGACGTTAACGTCAGCGCCCGCATCAAGCAAAAGTTGAACGACCTCAACATTACCTGCTCGGGCTAACTGTGGCAGTAACGGATTCCCATCTTCGTCTGTGCCATTCGCATCGGCACCAAATTCTAACAGCAGTTTGATGATATCTGTGCTGCCGGATTTTGCGCCGCGTATTGCGCTTAACAAGACCGAGACGCCTGCAGAATTAAGAGCATCAGGGTTGGCTCCAGCATCAAGGCCTTGTTTTGCGGAGGCGATATCATTGGCAATGATCGCATTGAAGAGTTGTTCATCTGCGGATTCTGTGATTACTTCTGGTGTTGGAGCCGCTTCCGTTACTGTTTCTACTGTTGGGATTTCTTCTGTGCCTTTTTCTTCTGCGGAGGATGTGCAAGCGGAAATCAACACCACGGACAAAACCAAAACCTCAATCAGAATGGGTAAACGTTTCTTGTTCATTTTTCTTATCTCCTTTTGCGCGACTCCAAACGACGATTCCTTTGTTTTTTACGTCGCTTGCGGGGGGGCGTCTATGACAACGCAATCGCGGTAAATCTTCCAGGAATCATCGGCCTGCCTTTTCAAAATGTCCATCCATTTACCATTGAGTAAAGCTGTCGGGCCGCCTTCTTTTGGGGTCAAGGATACAGTGAAATCGCCGCGAGAAAATGCCATGTTGCCAGAGATTTGCACTTCTGTCTCGCCATGAATGGTCACGATTTGATGGAATTGATCGAAAAAGAATTTGAAATGCGCGTGTATCTGCTCTTTGCCCAAAATGGCAGGCGTGTTGGCTTCTAACCGCATCGCGTCATCAGCCCATAATGAAATGAAAAGGTCTAAATCGTCGCTATTACCGCCCAAACAATACTGTTCGTAAAGTTTATTGATTGCCGTGATGTCAGTTTCATAATTACTCATTTTTTCTCTCCTTGCTGGTTTGACCAGCATTCAAATAGGTAAGGCGTTGTCTCTCTGGCACCTTTTGCTCACCACCTGAGCCACGTATATAATGTAGATAAGCTGAATCCTTGCTTGTCAACTCTACAACAGTGTACATAAGGACTCTCCACTAATTATCCACTCCGCACAGAAGAGTTCTCTAACTTAATTTATACACGTAGAGTCACCGGGGAATTGGAGGTCAAAGTTGGAAATGCCATGCCTGACCATGAGATGTTTGGAGTTATTGGGGCCGGTTCGCGTTGACCAGATATTAGAAGCTCCTGACGATGCACAGCAACCTGTTGCCGATGTGGTTCCACGTTTTCGCTCGCGGCGTACTGTGGGTTTGCTTGGCTACCTTGTTGTTGAACAACGTCCCATCGTCCGCGATTTTTTGGCGGCACTATTTTGGCCTGATGCGTCGCCTGCCAAGGGGCGGGCCAATCTTAGCCGCGAGTTGCATAATCTAGCTCAAATCCTGCCCGACTGCTGGGAGTCGAACCGTCAATCTATTGCTTTTATGCCCTCTGCAAACACAACTGTCGATCTTTACCAATTACGGCAACTGGAAATGCAAGAACGCTGGGGAGAAGCGTCCGAATTGCTGGGCGGCGAATTTTTGGAGGGGTTGTATTTAGAGGGCAATCTGGAATTTGAGAATTGGTTACTGGGCGAACGGGAACGGTGGCGGCGGTGTGCTGAAATGGTTCTGAGGCGGGTTGTTGAGGGATGCGTGCGGCGCGGTCGATACGTTGATGCACTACGCTATGCCCAACGTTTGTTGCAACAATCGCCTTGGGATGAGGAAACGTACAGGCAAATTATGCGTTTGTTGACTTGGACGGGTCAACGGGGCGCGGCGTTGCGACAGTTTGAGAGTTGCAAAGCATTGCTGAAGGAGGAATTGGGTGTTGAACCCGCTTTGGAGACGAACACGCTTTATCAGCGAATTCAAACGGGGGAGCTAGACCTGCCGCCACAATTACCCGCATTTCTTACTGGAGAAAGGGCGAGACGTGGGTACGAACGGCCGTCTTTTGTCGGTCGTTCATATGAATTGGCGCAGTTGGCTACATTCCTTAATGATGCGCTGGCGGGGCAGGGTCGGCCCGTATTCATCAGTGGCGGCCCTGGTCGAGGTAAAACAGCGCTGTTAGAAGCCTTTATCCAGCAAGCGATGGAAACCCATCCCCACTTGTTAGTTGTTGGCGGCAAATGCAACGCCTACTCTGGCGTGGGTGACCCTTATCTACCTTACCGCGATGCGATGGCGATGCTCATGGGCGACGTAGAAGGCCGATGGAATGCGGGCGCCATCACCCGCGATCATGCCCAGCGTTTATGGGAGGCCATTCCGCTTGTCGTCCAGGCGCTTCTGGCTGACGGTTCCCACTTGATAGATGTTTTGACGCCGGGCGCGGCGCTTTTGTCTCGCGCCATGATTGTTGAGCAGTCTGACGCGCAATGGTTGTTACGTTTGCGGGAACGGGTCAATCGTCAAAAGATGGATGCAAACGATGGGGAACAGAGCGGCCTTTTTCAGCAAGTTGCTAATGTGTTGCATCGTGTGGCGGTGAAACGGCCGTTACTCCTAATCCTGGACGACATTCAATGGGCCGATGCCGCCTCCATCAGCCTCCTGTTCCATCTGGGCCGTTACCTTGCCGATGCAAATAGCCGACTGTTGATCGCCTGTGCTTATCGCCCCGAAGAAGTAGCAATGGGGCGACCTTCGACAAGCTCAGAACGCCATCTGTTGGCAAAGGTTTTGACTGAGTTCAAGCGTACTTTCGGCGATGTGTGGGTGGATTTGGATCGCGTGGAAAAGGAAACAGAGCGACGGTTCATGGATGATCTTCTAAACATCGAACGCAATCAGCTAGATGAGCGATTCCGATCTGCTATGTTCGACCGCACCGGCGGCCATCCCTTGTTTACCCTCGAACTGCTGCACGCGATGCAGGAGCGGGGTAATTTGCTCAAGAATGCAGATGGTGCCTGGATCGAGGGGCCAACATTGGATTGGAAACTGCTTCCGGCGCGGGTGGAGGCGGCCGTTGAGGAGCGCGTTGACCGACTGGATTCGGAATTGCAAAAGATTCTCACTGTCGCTAGTGTGGAAGGGGAACTGTTTACGGCTCAGGTTGTGGCCGAAGCATTAAACATGCCGGAACGATCCATCCTGCACCGATTGTCACAAGATTTAGAACGGCAACATAGGTTGGTAAAGGAACAGGAAGAGGTGGAGACAGACCGGCGGTGGATGTCCCGCTATCGGTTTGGTCATGCTCTTTTTCAGGATTATCTTTACGGGCGGCTGGGTCAGGGGGAGCGGCGATTATTACACGGGGATGTGGCCGTCGCACTGGAAACTGTTTATGATGGGGATTGGGATGGAACGGCCGTACAACTCGCCCATCATTTTTATCAGGCTGGCAATTTCGGCCGTGCCTTTCACTACGCCACATTGGCTGCCGAACGCGCCACCCACATTTATGAGAGCCGGGAAGCGATCAGACATTACACACGCGCCATCCAGTTAGCCGAAAAAGTCGCCCCAGATGTCGTTTCGCTGACCAATCTGTATCGTGGACGCGGCCTGGCCTTCGAAAGGCTGGGCGAGTTCGATCAGGCATGCAGCGACCATACCGTGACTCTGGGATTGGCCCGTGCCGCTGGTAAACGCCAGACAACATGGCGTGCCTCCCTCGACTTGGGAAGATTATGGACTTCGCGCGATTACAATCAAGCGCGAGATTATTTCGAAGCGGCGTTAGAATTGGCTCGTCGTATAGGCGAACCAGCCTTTTTGGCAGATAGTTTGAACTGGATAGGCAATTGGCATCTGAATACCGAACACCCGCTGAAGGCAATAGAATATCATCAGGAAGCTTTGGAAATTGTTGAAACATTGGCAGACCGGCGAGAATTGGCAAATACGCTGGATTTGTTGGGCATTGCACATGTATTGGGGGGCAATCTGACAGCCAGCGTCCAATACTATGATCAATCCATTACACTTTTACGGGAGATGGATGACCGCCCCCGCCTTGTTTGCGGGCTGATTGCCCGTGCGGTTAATGTCTCCTTAATGGCACTGCTGACATCAGCTCCCGCCAACCCAGCCCCTGATGCTGTGCGAGATTTTGAAGAGGCGATTCGCATCGCGCGGGAAATCAACTCGGCGCCAGATGAAGCGTGGGCGTGCTGGGCTTTTGGGTTGTTGCATACGGTACACGGCCGTTTCGATCAAGCGATGTCAATTTTACAAAATGGCCTACGGATCGCCTCCGAACTCGGACATCGTGAGTGGATGATCGGTAATCGGTGGTCTTTGGGGGTGTTGTATGATGAGTTGTTTGCGCCAGAAGAAGCGCGGCAACAGCTTGAAGCGGCGTTGGCTTTAGCGCGGGAATTACGCTCCCAAATTTGGATCAACTACATCATCGGAACGCTAGCTGGGATCTACTTAAAATTGGGTCATATCAAAGCCGCTCAAGATTGTTTGCAGACAGCGCTTTCATCGACAACGCCTATGGACGCATTGGGCAAGCGTTACTGCTGGGCGCGGCGGGCCGAGTTGGCGCTCAAGCAAGATGATCCCGCTCTGACGTTGGATATTACGGAGCGTCTCATCGCATCGGCCCCCGGCATCTCTTCAGAGTGCGTGATTACTTTTTTGTGGCAGTTGCAAGCGGAGGCGTTGGCAGCTATGGGGCGACAAGAAGATGCCGGCACTCTTTTACTGGCAGCGATTGAAAATGCGGAGGGAACAGGGGAACAATTTTTGCTGTGGCGGGTACACGCCAGTTGGGGCAAGATTTGCCGTGATATGGGGCGGCCGGCAGCGGCCGAGGAGGAGTTTGGGGCTGCGCGTTCTCTCATTGATGCGTTAGCCGCTACTATAGCGGACGAGACGTTGCGAGAGAATTTTTATCTGGGAGCCGGCACTGTTTTGTGATGGATGGGGGAGAGAAACGGCCGTGTTCCATCTGCTGGCAATGTGGCAATCCCCCCCCCCAGTAGTCACCCGATCCAGATGTTGCGTAACGGCAATCTGAGGCGGGATGGTATCGACAATGGCCGTTTCCCACCACTCTCTAGCCCAACCACCACCCTTTCCATTATAATGTCCCCATGTCTGGCGACTTGCTGCAAACGAAACTGTATGTGCCGAGGTTACGGCCGTTTCTCATCCCCCGTCCACAGTAGCGGGGAAGACCTCGCCAGAGCG
>JAAEPA010000785.1 GCA_024222475.1 Gammaproteobacteria bacterium
GAGGTCTTCCTCGACCAGTGGCTGGAGCTGCAAGGACTTGTCGTCGCGGGCCTCGCTGCGGCTGTAGGCCAGCATCTGATCGACCAGCTCTTTGGCCCGTCCCCCGGCTTTTTCCACATGTTCCAGATATCCGACCAGTTGGGCCTGACCGCTGTGGACAGCGTGATTCACGGCAAGCTCCGTGTAACCCTGCATGATCCCCAGGATGTTGTTGAAGTCGTGGGCGATACCGCCGGTCAACTGTCCCAAGGCTTCCATCTTCTGGGCCTGCTGGAGTTCACGTTGCAAATGGGACTGTTCGGCTTCGGCCTGTGTACGCTCGGTGATATCGGTGACAAAGACAGTAAATCCTACAACGTGATGCAAGCTGTCAAGAATCGGGTTATAAATCAATTCATACCAAAACCGGCTGCTGGATCGACCATATTCCTCAACTTTGACGAATCGATCACCTTTTAGAACACGTTTGTAATTTTCTTCAGCTTTCAGACGGTCATCCGTCCTGGGAATATACGTCAGGATATTCTGGCCAATATCAATGTCAGCGCCATAGGCTCTGTTCATATCTCTTACATGAGGTTGGTTAAAACTCAAATAATTGTAATTCGTGTCCAGAGCAAAAATGATGACGTTATCAGGACTCTCGATAACGGAGGATAATAATGAGTTTGAGTTTTTGATCTCCTCCTCCGTCCGCTTGCGCTCCGTAATGTCTCGCTCGATAGAGATGATGAGAGATGAATTAGCTCCGGTATCGAGAAGTTTTGCAGAGACTTCAACCGGGAATGTCGTCCCATCCTTCCTTACGTGTGCCGTCTCGAACAGAAGCGATTCTCTGGACATCACTTGGTTCAGGATGGCTCGATTCTGCTCCTCGTCCAAACTCCTGTCGATATCCTTGATGGGTCTGCCAAGGAGTTCTTCACGGGAATATCCAAGAATCTCACAGGCAGCCTGGTTTGCATCGGCAATGACAAGGTCTTTATCCTCCGCCACCTTCAGCAAAAGGATATAATCACCGGCTTGCTCAAAGAGTGCCCTGAATTTCTTTTCATTCTGATGCAGCGTCTTTTAGGTGGACCGGAGGTGGTCACCCATGTCGGCGAATGAACTAGCCAAAAGGCCGATTTCATCTGGGCGCGTACTTAACGCGGAGCTTCTTTCGCCAAATGCAGCTATCTCGTTTTTCCATGTGTTATGGGTGATTTTAACGTTGTTAACTGCCTGTGTGAGCTGCCCCAGTGGATAAATAAGGTAATACTTGAGAATTATCCTGATTACTATAAACATGACCAATAAAGAGATTATGCCTAACAAGAAAACAAACCCTGCCGCACCCATGGCTCTGTTCATAAGTAACGATCTGGGATAGACCGTAACGAAGTACCAATCAGGACCTTGAATTTTTGTAATGGCCAGGTATTCGTCATCCTTGCTGTTTTTTATGACAAGAGGGAAGGTTGCAGCAGTTCGGGCGAATTCATATATGCGCTGAAGGTGCTTATCGAGCGAGGTTTGAACCATGAACCTGCCTTTGTTTGCGATAATTTCCTTGACCTTGCGGGGATGCACAATGATGCGACCGTCGTTTTGCATGAGTATGTTGTAACTACCGTACATCATCTCGTTGATGGTCCGTTTGACAAGATCATCGAGCGGAAGATCAGTACCGACCATGCCGACCTGTTTTCCATCAACGTCAAGCGGGGTTACACCAGAAACCATCCAGTTCCCGTTTCGCTCATCGTATAAAATACCAGACCATCTTTGCTCGCGTTGTGGATTTCCCCCCTTCATGGTGATGGCCATCCATTCTTCTTCAAGCCACTGGACTTTGTCGTCCATCATGAGACCCCATGGCGTTCCTGGCCAACGTGATACGCTTGTCTTCTCGGGGCTGGAGAAATATAAATCTACAAAGGGTTTTCGCCAGGCAGGACCATATTGATTGATCATGTCATAGCCAATAGC
>JAAEPA010000786.1 GCA_024222475.1 Gammaproteobacteria bacterium
GTCTGTCTTTGGTAAACTAAAAAGGCTGGAACATAATCAATCCAAGAGCGGCTTTACCGGTTTGGTGTTAAGTGTCGCGGCGCTTGTTTCGGAAACAACACAGGAGGTTGTACAAAACGCCATGGAAACGGTTCCCACCAAGAAAGTGCTTGAATGGACTAGAAAACACCTCGGTCAATCGGTTCAAGCGAAAAGAAAAATCGCCTTTTCCAACACCAAGAATACGGAACAGTAAAGGGATCTACTATTTGATGAACTTTGAATTGATTTTCATCAGCCCACCCAAGCGGTGCTTGGGTATCCAGAAAAAATGTAAACCAGGAAATGAAGGATGCCGATTATTTAATCCTCGAAATGCTGAATCGGTATGATGAAAGAGCACGCAAGACTCGCGCCATACAAATGGCATGTCCATAACTAGATGAATGTCATAAACTAATTTAAATTAGTGAAAGTTCGATCAGTATGATGAAAGATGGCACCATGACTGGTAGATCTCGATTTTCCAACGCGCAGAGTAAAATTCGATGAACTGCTCGACGCGGAGATCCAGATCCGTGGTCACCAGTGCGACCCATTGTCTCTTGCGATATACTCACACGATGCGAACCGTGTCAACGCAGGGTCTTGAGCATAAACACCTGCTCATGGGCGAGGATCTCACAGGACTTTCCGTAGAGATGGACCTGGTAGTTCTTGGCCAGATGGCAAAATTGGGCCGCCAGATCCGCCGCCGAGCCCAGCTTCTGCCCGTATTTGCGACGGGCCCCGCGTTGCTTGGGTCTTCTCTCGGGCGGTAGATCATAGAGCACGGAGGTCACCCGCAGGCGCGAGAGCAGATGAAACTGCACGCCCAGCGCTTGGCGCAGCGGCTTGAACAAGCCGTTGTTGCCGAACCAACTGTCGGTCACCACCAGCACCGGCACGCCGGCAAAGCAGGCGGCGATCTCGAGGATCATGGTGGCCGCCTGCGCCAGCTTGGTCTGAAACGCCGGCACCTTGCCGCCTTTGGTGACGTTGAGCGTCTTCGCCTTAATGGTCTTCTCCGGCAGGTAGTAGCGAAACGCCAACGGCAAACAGGCCCAGCGGCCCTTGACCCGTTGCAACAGCCCCACGGCCACCACATTCTGCGCCCAGGGATACTTCGACTGGTCCGACTTGGCGGCATGATCGAAGATCGACTCGCAGGCGAGGACTGCGGGATCTTTCATTGTGACAAATCGAGAGAAGCCCGAGAAACTGAGGCTGAAGGTTCAGTCTCGGTTTGATGTACGTCCGCTTCTGTTCTGAGGTAACGACTAAATGCCATCGACTGTATTATGTAGGTGATCTGTTTGACAGAATCTGTTTCGCGGAACACCACAACTCATGATTCACTCTTTCGCGCGCTTCGATTCCGAAGCACTTTTTCGCAGTCAGGTAGTGCCTCGCAGCAAACTGGTCCATGGGCGCCAGCCAATCACAGCCGATACTGCTTTGCGTATCGGGCTCTACTTCCGTATGGAGCCGCGATATTGGATGAATGTTCAGGCCGAGTATGACATGCGGGTGGCTTCGCACGATGATTCAGCATGACATTGGGGCATCCGGGCGATAAGGTTTAAACAGCGATTTTCGCGAGAGTTTAACCGTCACAATAATATAAGGATCCGAAGGTCGGACATCAGGCGAATCGCAGACTCAGAGGGACCTCACCCGATGCCGGCAAAGAGCTTGGGAGATTCTGCCAAGGTACGGAGCGAAGGATCGGATTGTGGGCGCGACGGGGATAGGTGACTGTCACGTGAGCGTTTTGAACCTCTACAGTGCCCTTGCCTTTTACGAAGTGACGAAACAGCTTGGGTGCATCGCACTCCTCGAAGCCCCGCAGCTTGCGGGCCAACAGGGTATAGAGCGTATCGGCAACCAAGGTCATCAACACATCGAAGTGGACCTTGACCAGAATGGGTGAAGAC
>JAAEPA010000787.1 GCA_024222475.1 Gammaproteobacteria bacterium
ATCATAATGATGTGGGGTAAATACTCGCCGGCCATGTGCAGGGCTTCCTCTCCATTCCCGGCCGTGACCACTTCCAGGTTCACACGGGGCAGCATTTCCTGTAACAGGGTGCGGTTGGATTCCACATCATCCACCACCAGGATACGGGCGGGTTCAAAGGAAATACTCTCCAGGTCAAAAGATTCCTCCAGCACAATCACTTCCCCCGCTGCTGAAACCGCTACATTCTCCAGCATGATTTTAAAGGTACTGCCCTCACCGGGTTGACTTTCAAGGGATATCCGGCCCTTCATCATCTGGGTCAACCTGCGGCTGATGGAAAGCCCCAAACCGGTGCCGCCGTATTTGCGAACGCTTTGACCGGTCTGCTGTTTAAAGGGTTGAAAAATACGTTCCTGTTCTTCCGGGGGTATCCCCTTGCCGGTGTCTTCCACGGAAATGATCAGTCCTATCTCACCCGGTTCACCTGGTTTAGTTTCATTGCCCTTCCTGGCGGATAGTTTGATGTGGCCGGTTTCGGTAAACTTAACGGCATTGCCAACGAGGTTGAGCAGGATCTGCCGCAGCCGGGTTTCATCCAGCAGGAGTGAGTCAGGCAGACTTTCATCGATATCCGTGATAAAAGACAGTCCTTTGGTTTCCATTTTTTCGCTGAATATTTGTTGGATTTCATGAAAGATGGTCCGGGCATCGATGGGGGTGTAGTTGATTTCCATCATGCCGGATTCGATCTTGGACAGGTCCAGGATGTCGTTGATGAGTGTCAGCAGGCTTTTTCC
>JAAEPA010000788.1 GCA_024222475.1 Gammaproteobacteria bacterium
AGATCAAACTTATGTGCCCTAGGAGGTTGTCCGAGAATGGCAACCGTAGCGAGGACAAGGCTGGCTGAGTCGGGTTTTTTCATGCATTTGAGGCGAATATTGGCCATATTTAAAGGAAATGAACGGAAATTCCGGCTAGCCAGACTTGTTCGCAGTAGGTTGTTCATTCTCGGATAACCAGCCACTTAGTGGCGGTTGGTGTCTACGAGCGTGGCAGAGGGCAGAGAGGCATTTTCTGGCGATTGAGGACGGCGTCAGGAATTCGAATCAAAGCTGACGGGAAGTCTTGCTTAAGTTCAAGAGTCGCAGCAGGGAACTGGCCATAGGCGACGCGACGGTGCCAGGGCTTCTGGGCGGCGCAGGAAGAGATTTATCCGCAGATGGTTGTTATGGAGTGGTGATGGTAGTCCAGCCAGCCTTTTGATGTTCCTGTCAAGAACTAAAAACTACGGGGTCGAGTTGAATAGATAAAGATAGTGATTACTTAGAATTCAGAATACCTGAATTCAAGTAGCATAATTAAAGAAGGTAGGGGGAGAAATGTTTCAGAGATTATTTGATTTGCCTTCCAGGGGTAAATTTTTACTGCTGGTTGTATCAGACCTATTGCTATTACCCATAGCCCTATGGATGTCTTTTTCGTTCCGTCTGGGTCAGTTATATGTTCCCAGCGGTAGAGAGTGGTGGTTGATTGTTGCTGCTCCATTAGTAGCTATACCAATATTCGTGCATCTCGGTTTATACCGTGCCGTGGTTCGTTTTATGGGAAATAAGGTATTATGGATAATCATTGAAGGAACTACTTTATCCGTGATGTTATGGGGTGTTGTTGCGTTTCTTTTTAGAGTGCATGGCACGCCTCGTTCAGTCATCTTTATCTATTGGTTCACTTCGATTGCGGTTATTTGGGGGAGCCGGCTATTAGCTCAGTGGCTGTTTTCAAATGCTCCTCACGTAGTTGGCTGTAAACAACGGGTAGTCATTTTTGGGGCGGGGGGTGCAGGTAGGGAGCTGGCAGCTGGATTAAGGCATGGAATGGATCTTGGGCCGGTAGCATTTGTTGATGATAATCCGGTCTTAACGGGGCGTGAGATTGATGGACTCAAGGTTTATCAGCGTTCAGATTTGGAAAAACTGATTGATGCACAACGAATTGATGAGGTACTGATCGCCATTCCTTCAGCCTCTCGATCTGTGCGCCAAAGGGTCATTGACTGGCTTGAACCTTACCCTGTTCATGTGCGTGTTTTACCTAGTTTGAGCGAATTGGCTCAAGGTAAGGTTCGTGTTGAGGATTTAAAAGAAGTGGAGATCGAAGACTTGTTAGGGCGGGATCCCGTCCCTCCAGATGAGGCGCTGCTGGCGACATGTATTCGTGGAAAATCCGTACTGGTAACCGGTGCAGGGGGTTCAATAGGATCAGAGTTGTGTCGGCAGATCATAATATTGATGCCCAAGCGCCTGGTTCTATTAGAAAGAAATGAGTCTGCATTATATCAAATAGAGAAGGAACTGCGGACGGAGATAAAGGCATCCGCAACATCGGCGAATATGCCGTTCGAAGGTGATAAAAAGGAACCCGAGATCATCGTCTTAGTGGGATCAGTTTTGCATCAAAACAGGGTGGAAATGGCCTGTAAGGTCTTTTCTGTACAGACCATCTACCATGCAGCGGCATATAAGCATGTGCCTATGGTGGAACTCAACCCCATAGAGGCAGTGTACAATAATATCTTTGGCACCTATCGCGTTGCACGAGCGGCGATAGCCTGCTCTGTAGAAAATTTTGTTTTGATTTCTACTGATAAAGCCGTGCGCTCCACAAATGTCATGGGCGCAACAAAACGCTTTGGAGAGTTAATATTACAAGGCCTAAACGCCAAATATTCACTGCAGTCAGTAGCTTCTGGGGTGCATCGGATACCTATCCCGCAGACTAAATTTTGCATGGTCAGGTTTGGTAATGTATTGAATTCTTCAGGCTCGGTGATTCCATTGTTTCGTGAGCAGATTAAAAACGAGGGCCCCATAACAGTAACTCATAAAGAAATAATTCGTTATTTTATGACCATTCCTGAAGCGGCACAGCTTGTTTTACAGGCTGGTGCAATGGCTAAGGGAGGGGATGTGTTTGTATTGGATATGGGGGATCCCGTTCGTATATTGAATCTGGCAGAGCGAATGATCCGCCTGGCGGGTCTGCAGGTCAAAGACGAACAAAATCCTGAAGGAGATATCGAAATTCAATTTACTGGTCTGCGGCCAGGAGAAAAACTCTATGAGGAGTTATTGATCGGTGATGACGTATCTCTCACAGATCATCCAAAGATTATGCGAGCCAGTGAGGAGATGTTGCCATGGAACGAACTCATGGCACTATTGGAAGAATTTGAAGAGGCTTGTGATAATGTGGATTTCAAGCGGGTATTAGAATTATTGCAAGCAGGGGTGAAGGACTACACGCCTCAAGGCGATTGCAGAGATGTAGTGTGGAAGCGTACCACTTCTAACAGATAGCAATCTTCCTTACCTTTATTCTCGTAGTGGGATACCTCACAAGCTGCATTATCTTGAACTGCCTGACTAATAATGATACCAAGCGTCATATCTGACCTCGACTTCAAAGGGCCGGAGACAATCCGAAGCTTTCCGGGTCTCTGACATGTGACTTTTCCAGGGTTTTTAATGGAAATGTTAAGTATGAAGTTCTGCATAGTGATGATGTCTCAATTGTTGAATATGAATAGGGATGTATAAGAATCAATGACTAACTTGTTAGTGGGATTACATCTAATGAGGTAAGGTAGGGTATGAGTAGAAATTTGGCAAATATTAGAAAAAATACCCCTGAAAAAGTGGAATGTAGGGTACTCGATTCGGATCAACGGGGGTCGGAATCAAAGCTGATTCTCACTCAGGGAGGGAAATTGATCTATGAATACCTAATCAAAGGCGAATGCTTCACGATAGGGCGTGGAGAAGATAATGATATCCAACTTCCCGATAAGAAGGTCAGTCGAGTCCATGCGCGAATATTAACTAATTTAGAGGGTAATTTAATCGAAGACCTAAACAGCACCAATGGTACTTTTATCAATGCTAAGCGTATCTCCGAACATATCCTCCAAAATGGGGATGTCATTAAGATCGGAAAATATGGACTCAGCTATCAGCCTAGTTCGGATTCTAGTCTCTCCCAGAGTAAGAACGCGGATACAAAGGTTTCGCAGTTAGAGTCGGATAATTTTATTACCAAGAAAAAGCGGGTTCCTGTCGATATCACCGCATTGGATTTCGAAATCACCTCTATTGGCATGTCACAAACTAATGCTCAACAGTCAGTAACTGAGAGAGCGGGTAAGGTAATGGATTCTTCATCAGAAAAAATCTCTAGAAAGCAAGAGCTTGAAGAAGTGCTTAAGACATTGGAGGATTTACTGGACTAACAAGCATAGTAAAATACTCAAGCTGTCAACGTTCATTCTCTAGATTAAAACGATTGTATTAAACTCAATGTCAAAGTATTTTCTCGGTACTCAACAAGAGGGTCATCTGATTCAACACGTGCATGTCTATAGGTTAGATTGGCTTGCGTTCGCTGACCGATTTCCCGCTTCAAGCTAATATTCCCTACTAATGGATAATCCTTTCGCTGTACGCCCGAGGGCTTAAGCCTCCCCCATTGTAGACTGGTCGTTAAGGTCGTCCGTGGTGCAAACCTCCATTTCCAAGAAGGACGAATTCCCGTCCAGCGCTCTGTGCTGCTATTTGCTGTTCGAAAATCACGCTCTTCATCAAAAACAAGGAGGGTTATCTGACTTTTTATGGTATTAAAGCTGGCAACTGCATCTAATCGTTTACGAATAAATGCGCGAGCTGTTAAACCTAGTGCGTTGGCGCTGAATTGACTAGAAGGGTCGATTGGCCCGGTATCTTGGAGCGCAAATCCGGTATAACCACCTATGTCCTTGGTATAACGAAGCTCCGTTGTAATGCGTAGACCTCGTTGCTGCCAACGCAATAGCCCTGCATTGCCGAAGAATCTATCGCCTAATCGTGCCTCTACTTGGGTCTTTGTATTGGGTCGCCAGCGGAATCCTGCTTGCCAGAGTGTACCTTTCGTATCACTATTAGCGAATGCATCTTCACCCAGATCATTGTCCTCATATCCTCCCTCGGCAATAAGCCCCAGTTCGCTGGAGACGGGATAAATTAGCTCCAAGGCGACACGTTCAAAATTAAGATCATCGAACTCGGCGCTGTCATAATCGATATCTTGATAGGCGTAGCGCAGAGACCACGAGAGTAGCCGGTCTTTGTCCTTGGTGGGGCTGGCGATGGCAACCAAGACATCGTTCAATCGACTGTCTGAGGTAGTTCCTACAACCTTGTCATCTTCAAAATCTACGATGCCATATTCATATTGCACTAAGGTCTCGGCAAGGGACCCCAGCGCCTGTTTGAAATAGGGTCTGACGCTGGCGGTGAGCTGGTCTGTTCGGTTGGTGTCGAGGTTACGGTTCCCGGTAACGAATTGTTGCGAGGAGATATTGCGTTGCCTGAGCGTGGAATTTGCATCAAGAAAAAATTTTTCTCGCCATAATTCTGCGTTGCCAAGTAGGTTATATTGATGAAATGTATTATTGGAATCACGGTTTTCGGCATAAAACAGATTTTGCATACGATAGGCCAGCTCACCCTTTACGCGGTTTCCTTTTAGTTTGGCTTCGAGTGCGGGATTGACCTCGGATATAAAATCGCTTTCTTCATCACCCGGAATGGCTAAAGCGATATTGTCTGAATAGCTACCTTCAATGGATAGCCGAGGCTCGATAGTCCAGTGTCTAGCCGCGAGCGCCTGTTGTTGCTTATTTTTAAATAGATTAGGGTCTCTTCGTGTTTCAGCATTGGCGGGGAGGCTGAAACATAATAGAAGTGTTGCAATAAGCGTGTTAAGACGCCTGATTTTGATTGAATTTTGTTCATTCATTATGTTATCAGATCATCAAGGCGTATGAATATCGAATTAAGCACTTTAGAACCATGATTGAGGAATGATCAGGGTATCGCCTGGTTGCATCGCGATGTTGGCACTGATGTCTCCTTTATTGAGAAGGTCCTCCAAGCGTGCTTTCAAGGCGATCTGTTTGTCACCGGATCTGCGAATGATTTTAGCGTTGTTACCGGAGGCAAACTCGGTAAGCCCGCCGACCTCGATCATCACGTCAAGTAGCGTGATATCATCACGGTAAGAGAGGGATTTAGGTTCCGCGGCTTGACCGACAACACGAATCTGTTCTCCAAATGTACCGACAAATTCGGTTACCGTGACGGTGACTATCGGATTCTTTAAGTATTTAACGAGCTCGTCTTCCAGATCGCGTGCCAGCTCGGTCGAGGTCTTACCGACAGCTTGCATATCTTCGACTAGCGGTGTTGTAATTTTACCATCAGGGCGAACGGGCACCTCTGCGGAGACCTCCGAATTACGCCATACGAATATTTTCAGCTTATCTCCCGGCCCGATGATGTAATCGGTGGCCGTTGAAGGGGCTGCGCTGATGGCGGGTGGCAGTTGTTCTGGCGAGCCGGCGCATCCAAGCCCGAGCACAGAGAATGTAAAAATTAAGTAGAGGCCCACGTGGGCAAGGATATTCTGCATAAACGATTTCTCCCGAGCGGAGTGAGTAAAAGGATAGATGGAGTATCTTGCTGTTATCGAGTTGCTAAGTACACTGAATAAGGCTTCGTTGAAGCGTGACAGAATTGGCCTTTCCTAGAATGTCGAGTAGTAGGATGACTCTTTCTTCACCCTTGGTTGCCTGAAATATTCCTTGTAATCCGGCCAGTGGGCCGTGAATGATGGTGACTGAATCTCCTTTTTTTATTGGCGGGCGATGAAGGACGTGAATCCCTGTTTCCTGGTCTGCGGATCGACGTAGTGTCTCGACAAAGTACTTAGGCACAGGAGTTGGTTTTGCGCCAAAGCGAACGAGGTTCGAGACACCTCGCGTGGAATGGATTGAGTAGATATTGTCTATGCCAAGATTAAGGGATATGAAAAGATAACGTGGGAAAAGAGGACCTATGACATGACGCCATTTTCCCCTTCGTTTCCTAAGTTCCTTGATACGCGGAAGATATGTATTATAAGATTGTCGGCGGAGATTCTCCTCCGCGATAGATTCCTGCCTGGGTTTAGTGAGTATTGCGTACCATTTCTCCATTTTTTAACCTTCTCCTATTCCTGGACTCTAACTCAATCCGAACGTTAAATAACTAAGTTATTATTGAGCCTTTCGTAACCCGGATATTTCATAAATTACACGCGCCCTCGCTTGATCCTTGTTTCCACAAGTAATTTTACTCAGTCGGCCGTAATCGTGGATACGCCGCTCCTTCGCATAATCCCTTGTGAAAACAATTCTCTACGCGATCATCGCGCAAATTCATGAAATATCCGGGTTAAGGAATGCTATCAAAATAACTTCCTTATCTGGTTTGTCTTATCGTCCGTTTTCGGCGTTGCAACAATAGTTACATCGCTAGGCTATGTGCCTTGAATGCGAACGATCCTTCGGCGCCAGTAAGGGACGTTATATTGCCTGGCATTCCTAAGGAACTCCAGTAGCGTTTTTAAGCTACTTTAGTTCGTTGGTTAGTTAATATTTTTATGAATCGCTGGGGGTTGTCTAGAATAAGGTTACGGGATTCCTGTTCTCCAATAATCATTGCTGCCGCAGTACAAGCCAGATCCAAGACCGGGAGATCGTACTTTGAATAGAGGGTTATCCAGAACGGTAATATGCGTAACGTTTGGCGTCGAAACCGTATACATGCTTAGCATAGAGTTCTGCTTTTGGGTTCTCGATATGATTAAGCACGACACCTAAGATAGGAATCTCTCTATGAGTAAAGTTATTGATGCCATGTCGAACTGCTTTGTAGGAGGTCACTCCAGCCTTGATGACGTAGATGAGTCCGCTTGCCTTTGTGGCTAATATCAGGGCATCGCTCACCAACTCTACAGGTGCGGTATCGATTATCACGGTATCGTAAGCCGTCGAGAGTTTGTTAAGGAGCTCAGAGAAACGCCCTGAGGCCAGTATGACCAATGGGTCGGAGGGTAGTGAACTGCCGGCCGGCAACACATGGATATCACCAGATACGTGATGAATACATTCAGATATCTTGACCGTACCTTGCACGAGATCGGTTAATCCTTTCGAACTGGAGTCCAGACCAAGGTTTTTAGCGACCGATGGACGCCGTAAATCGGCATCTATCAATAGGACATTGCCTAAGCTGCCCAGGGCAAAAGCTAGATTTAAGGCGGTTGTTGACTTGCCTTCTCCAGTCACCGTCGAGGTGACAGCGAGCACCTGATTTTTGGGGCTGTCTAAGGCTGACAGCGCCACGCTGGTACGGATGGTACGGATGGCCTCGGCAAAAATAGATTTGGGATTGTCCCTGAATTCCGTAGCCATATTACTGTGCTTGCTTTTTGTCTTTTCTCTGACCTTTGCGAGTTCTCCAAGCAATGGCAGTTTCAGGCGGTCTTCCACTTCTTCACGGCTCTTGATGGTATTGTCCAGCCGCTCCAACAGCAGCGCTAATCCGATCCCTACAAACAGGGACAAGACTATGCTGACACCAATAATGCGAAGTTTCTTTGGTTTTTCAGGCCTATTTCCCGGTATCGCGGGGTCAACGATACGCGCTATCAGCGAGATCGTGTCGCTGCCCCGGGTGGTTATTTCCACCATTTTTGACAGAAGGGTCTCGTAGGATTGCTGATAGTTGGAGACAACCTGCACCAGGGCTTTAGCTTGAAATTCTTTGCTATTGAGTCCTTGTACCTTTTTTTCAAGGTTGTTTAATCTTGCTTGCAGTCGGTTCTGGTTTGCCACCGCTACTTCGTAATCGGTTTTAAGTCCAACGACGATCTGATCTACAGCGGCATTGATCTGAGACTGCAATGTTTTCAGTTTTTGTTGAGCTTCATCCGATCCAGGATAATCCCCTTGAAAACGATCAGAATCTAATTGAATCTGACGTTCCAGTTCCTCTTCTTGTTGTTTTAGTCTTTGCAGCCATGGATTATTGAATACTACAGGTAATGAATCGAAACGATCTGCCGTGTTGAGGCGCTTGGATCTCAAGTAGATGTTTTCAGCTTCCATGCGTATCTTATGGGATTTGCCGATCTCAGAAGCCAATATTTTGAGTTGCTCGGCATAAACACTTTCCATGCCTTGTACCTCTAAGAGCCCCTCGCTTTCGCGATAGCGTTGCAAGGTACCAACGGCGTTGACTAGGTTTTGTTGAGATTTCTCCAACTGCGCTTCCAACCACTCCGAGGCCTCCTTAGTCGATTTCAATCGACGCTTAAGGTCATTATCTATGTAGGACTTGGAGACGGTGTTTGCTACTGTTGCGGCCAACTTTGAGTTGGGTGACTCGAAGCTCAATTTGACCATGGTTGTATCTCTTACAGAAGCGATATACAAATTGTCATTTAACCATCTAAGTAACCTGGTTTGCGGGTCTAGTTTCACTGCTGGGGTGTGTTCAATCCCGATAGCTTCAATCCAGGAAGCAGGTAACCATTGCCGCCAGTTGAAGCTGGAATGATCTTTATTATTGAGGGGGTTAAGATCGGGTTTGTTTAACAGATCGAGTTGTTCTAGGGCCATCTCGGCAATCTCTCTGGACTTGAGCAGTACGACTTGGGTGGCGAAGAATTGTTCTCTAGCGGCCCAATTTCTGGACTCAAAGCTATTGCCCGTATCCAGTAAATGCTCACTTCCTCCGATTAACAGAGTAGTCGTCGATTTGTAAATCGGCTGCATGGAATACGCTAAAACTGTAGCAAGCAGTCCAGCAGCAAATACCAGTCCTACAATCGCCCATTTGTGTTTGTCGAGGATATATAAATAATGTCGAAAATTAACACTATCGCTATCATCATATTCCCTATCCGTTAACCTGTCTTGATTCCATTGCTGTGGGTTGTCGACCATGACTTCCTGTTTTAGATATTAATGTCTTTAATTAATAAACGACTTAAGGTGACTCGTAACTTTCAGGTTATCCCCAGTGATCCGAATCCAAGTGGTGTGCCTCTGGGGGCCTGTCCAAAAATAGGGAATCTACTGTGGGAAAGCCCTGTTGGCCTACTCTTTACACCATGAGGTATATTGTTGCTATAAAGCTGCTGTGCCCAATTCGTGACTATAACCCCATTGATTGGGATTATTGCCTTAGTAGTTTTAATGGCAAATAATACATACTCGTAATGATAAACTGTAATGGTGTTTTTAACAAAAATAAATGTGAACTAGCCCACACTAAATAACTTCCCTATCTGGTTTGCCTTATCGTCCGTATTCGGCGTTGCGACAACACTTACATAGCGAGGCTAAGCGCTTGTTGTCGCGCCTTGAATACGAACGATCATTCGGCGCCGGTTAGGGTAGTGTGTCGTTCGCATTCCTTAGGAATGTCATGGCGTAGGGCAGGAAATGGGGTTTGGTCTAATGACGAGGCAAGATGTCTTCCTCCTCGTATCATCTACCCGTCATGGGTAGTTCTACTCCTGCGCTGCAGGTATAATCAACGGGCGAATAAAAAACCTGGAAGGAATTGACGGTCGCACGCACCTATACCCATGATGGATGGGTTTTCGGGATATTTAGCATGCTCTCCAAATCGCTCTTCCCAGAATAAACCTTTCTTCTGGTAATCCACACAGGATCTATTGGAGTTTGTAGGAGCAAATTTATATGTCGATGGCCGACCGAGATGGTCTGATATGGTTAGATGGTGAAATGGTCCCTTGGCGAGAGGCGAAGGTCCATGTGCTGACTCATACCTTGCACTATGGCATGGGTGTGTTTGAGGGGGTGAGGGCCTACAAGACGGACACCGACACGGCCAAATTTCGCCTGCAGAATCATACCAAGCGCCTCTTCGATTCGGCACATATCCTTGGCATGAAGATTCCTTTCGATCGGGATACCCTCAACGAGGTGCAGTGCTCGGTGGTGCGGGAAAATGCGCTGAGCACCGCCTATATTCGGCCGATGTGTTTCTATGGCGCCGAAGGCATGGGATTGCGCGCCGACAACCTGCAGGTGCATTGCATGGTTGCGGCCTGGGAGTGGGGCGCCTATCTTGGGCAGGAGAACATGGAAAAGGGGATTCGGATCAAGACCTCGTCGTTCACCCGTCATCATGTCAACATCACCATGTGCAAGGCCAAGGCCAATGGCAACTACATGAATTCCATGCTGGCATTGCAGGAGGCCCTGGCCGATGGTTATGATGAGGCCCTGTTACTCGATCCCGAGGGCTATGTGGCCGAGGGCAGCGGGGAGAATATCTTTATCGTCAAGGATGGCGCCCTGTATACTCCTGATTTGACCTCGGCTCTGGATGGGGTGACCCGTCGTACCTTGATGGTGCTGGCGCGGGAACTCGGCCTGAGCGTGCATGAAAAACGTCTTTCCCGCGATGAGGTGTATATTGCCGATGAGGCTTTTTTTACGGGTACCGCCGCCGAGGTGACACCGATTCGAGAGTTGGACCATCGAGCCATCGGCACGGGCACGCGGGGCCCGATCACCCAGCGCCTGCAAAGCCTGTATTTCGACGTGGTTCATGGCCGGCACAAGGCTCATCTTGAATGGTTGACGCCTGTGGGTTAGGTTTCAACGGAAACAGACAACGAGTGGAACCCGCCAAACGCGTATGCCCTTGCAAATATTGAAATTACCATCCATGGCACTGGATTCCCGCCAATCCGTGGCGGGAATGACGATATGCCGCATTGTTTTGTGTCGTCATTCCGGCAGGGAAGCCGGAATCCAGAGACCATGGATGGCAAAGCCGGCACATTTTATGGAAGTCGGATTTCTATCAGCGGGCGACGGGTTACACCCACAGACAACTGTGTTGTCTTTCTCTACACCGGTCAAACCGCCAATTATTCTAAGCACTATATTCTGGAATTAATGATGCCCAATCCCCACACCGCAGATCATCAAAGCGATTACAAGACGCCCAGTACCACCCGGGAATATGCCATCAGCCACGCCGATCTTCCCCTGCGTTGTCCGTTGCCGGAGATGAGTCTGTGGAATTCACATCCCGCGGTTTTTTTGCCCATTGAGGATGCTCCCAAAGGGCGAATCCTGTGCCCCTATTGTGGTACTGAGTATGTATTGAAGGATTAGTCAGTGCTTACTTTCATGCTTGGTAATGTACAAACAAGCTGTTTGCACAAGATCATCCATCACCTCCGATAAGTCGCGACCGTGACCATACCCAATTTCGCCAAGGCCACCGTTCTAGTGGTGGGTGATGTCATGCTGGACCGGTACTGGCATGGCGCCACCACCAGGATTTCCCCCGAGGCCCCAGTCCCGGTAGTACATGTCCAGGATCTGGAGGAACGCCCCGGTGGGGCGGGTAATGTGGCGCTGAATATCGCCATGTTGGGTGGTCAGGCCATCCTGTTGAGCATCACCGGTCGTGACGATAATTCGCAGGTGCTGGAAAAAGCGCTGACGGCCAATGGTGTCGAGTGTGTGTTTCAAACGGCCGAGGATTTGCCTACGGTCACCAAGCTGCGGGTCATCAGTCACCATCAGCAACTCATCCGATTGGACTTCGAGCGTGGGTTCCATGAACTGGACAGCTACCCGCTATTGGCGGCCATGCAGGCGCGATTGCCGGAATCCGATGTGGTCATCATGTCGGATTATGGAAAAGGGGTATTGTCGCCTGCGATCCCCTTCATCGAGGCGGCCCAGGAGGCCGGTAAACCGGTGTTGGTGGATCCTAAACAGCGCGATTTCTCCCACTATCACGGCGCCAGCCTGATTACCCCGAATTTGGCTGAGTTTGAGGCTGCTGCGGGTGCGTGCCGGGATAAGCATGAGTTGGTGGATCGAGGTCTGGCCTTGATCGAGCGCCATGAATTGGGTGGCTTGCTGATCACTCGCGGCGAGGCCGGGATGACACTCTTGCGGCCTGATCATGAGCCTGTGTATCTGCCCACCCAGGCACGTGAGGTCTTCGATGTCACCGGTGCCGGGGATACCGTAATCTCGGTGCTGGCGGCGGGGCTCGCCAGTGGTGAAAACCTGCCTGCCGCGATGCGGCTGGCTAATCTTGCCGCCGGCGTGGTGGTCGGTAAATTGGGTACCGCCGGCGTTACCGCGCAAGAGCTACAGGGAACGTTGAACCAGCATGAGGAGGTCGTTGGTGGATTGATCGAAGAGAAGATGTTGTTGCGCCTGCTTGCCAGAGTGCGCCAGGCCGGTGAGACTGTCGTGATGACCAATGGCTGCTTCGACATTCTGCACGCCGGGCATGTAAGTTATCTGGAGCAGGCTGCTCGATTGGGCGACCGACTGATCGTGGCGGTCAATGATGATGACTCGGTGCGCCGACTCAAAGGTGATTCAAGGCCGATCAACACCTTGCATGAGCGCATGACCGTGCTGGCCGGTTTGTCCGCTGTCGACTGGGTGGTCCCCTTTGCGGAAGACACGCCGGAACGCCTGATCTGCAAGTTGAAACCGGATATCCTGGTCAAGGGCGGGGATTACCAACCGCTGGAGGTGGCCGGTAATCGCTGTGTGGGTGAAACCCGCATTCTCCCCTATGTCGAGGGATGTTCGACCACGGGCATGATAGAGAGATTGCAGGATAAAAAATGAGTTACCAGTGTACAAGTTTTGAAACCATTCAGAGCGCGGGAGACAGACGATGATCGTGGTCACGGGGGGCGCCGGGTTCATCGGCAGCAATCTGGTCAAGGGCTTGAATAACCGGGGGTGCCGAGACATCCTGGTGGTGGATGATTTGAGTGACGGCACCAAATTTCGTAATCTGGCCGATTGCGATATCGCGGATTATCAGGACAAGGATCAGTTTCTAGATCAAGTCAAGGCCCATGGTTTGGACAAGCACACCGAGGCGGTATTCCATCTGGGGGCCTGTTCCGAGACCACCGAATGGGATGGGCGCTACATGATGGAAAACAATTACCAATATTCAAAAGTTTTGTACCATGCCTGCCAGGACGCCAATGCCGCCTACATCTATGCCTCATCGGCCTCGGTTTATGGCATGGGGCCGGTGTTCAAGGAAGACCCGGCGAACGAGCAGCCCTTGAACGTGTATGCCTATTCCAAGTTTCAGTTCGATAACTATGTGCGCAGACATCTGGACAGGGTCCGCGCTCAGGTCGTTGGTCTACGCTATTTCAATGTCTACGGCCCGCGCGAACAGCACAAGGGCAGTATGTCCAGTGTGGCCTATCATTTGAACAATCAAATGTTGGAGCATGGTGAGGTTCGGTTGTTCGAGGGCTGCGAGGGTTACGGCGATGGTGAGCAACAGCGTGATTTTGTCTATGTGGAGGATACCGTTGCCGCCAAGCTGTGGTTGATGGATAACCCGCGGGTCAGTGGTATCTTTAACGTAGGTACCGGGCGGGCCCAGGCATTCAACGATGTTGCTCGTGCCGTCATCAGCTGGCATGACCGGGGTGAGATCCACTATATCCCCTTTCCCGATCATCTCAAGGGGCGTTACCAAAGTTATACCCAGGCTGATCTGGAGGCCCTGCGCAAGGCAGGTTATGCGGCTGAGTTTTTAACCGTCGAGCAGGGCGTACACCGATATCTGGACTGGCTGAATGGGGCCGATGACGGCTGAGGGTGCCGGGTGGGTACTCATCGTCGGCCCCAACTGGGTCGGCGACATGGTTATCGCCCAAGGTTTGTTTAAAACCCTCAAACTCCGTCAGCCCGAGACCATCATCGATGTGGTCGCCCCACGATGGAGTATTCCGCTATTGGAGCGCATGCCTGAGGTCAATCAGGCCATCGATTTGAACGTGCAGCACGGCGAACTGGCGCTGCGGCGTCGCTACCGCCTGGCGAGGCGTTTGCGCAAGCAGGGTTATGACTGGTCCATCGTGCTTCCGCGATCCTTCAAGTCGGCCTTGGTTCCCTGGTTCGCCCGAGTTCCTCGGCGCAGTGGTTATCTAGGCGAGAGCCGTTACGGTCTGCTCAACGAGATTCACGCGCTGGATCAAGCGCGCACGTCGTTGCTGGTCCAGCACTATGCTGCCCTGGCTTATCCTCCTGATCAGTTGCAAGTTCCGGAAGATATCCCCAGTCCCAGATTGAATGTCGATGAAGCTCGCCGGCAGGAACTGATCGAGCGTTTAGGGCTTTCGCTGGATCGTCCGATCATCATCTTCGCCCCCGGCGCACAGTACGGTTCGGCCAAACAATGGCCCGGGGAGTATTTTGCGCAACTCGCTCGGCGGCTAAAGGAGAAGGGCTTCCGGATCTGGGTGATGGGATCCGGCCAGGATGTCGAAATCTGCCGCGATATCACGCGTGTGGCGGGGGACGACGCTACGCTGAATTTGTGTAAACAGACCTCACTTCAGGAGGCCATCGATCTGATGTCATTGGCCGATGCGGTGGTCACCAACGATTCTGGATTGATGCATATTGCCGCAGCCCTCGAACGGCCGATGGTGGCGATATTCGGCTCGTCCACCCCCGACTACACCCCGCCGTTGGGGGCTAAACAACACACGCGTATCATGCATTTAGACCTCGATTGCAGCCCCTGCTTCAAAAGACAATGCCCGCTGGGGCATCTGAATTGTTTGCGACAGATAGGCGTTGACAATGTGTTTGAGGCGGTAAGGGCGCTGGTTTGAGTTGAAGTTCGTGAACACTCCTCCCGCCAAGAGTGACCGTTCACAGGTATCGTCATTCCGGCATGGATTGCCGGAATCCAGATGTCATGGAGGGCAATCTTAACTGTTCGCTAGTCATATGGCTGCCTCTCCCTGGCGCTGGATCCCGGCCTCCATGCCGGGATGACGGAACTTCCGTGTATGTCGTGACCGGTTACCGTCAAGAGTTACTGGCAGATGAATGTATCCACCGCACCGATCACTCGCTCACTATCCAACTCCAGCAGACAGCGGCTGGAACTCAACTTATGACCCTCGCATCCCTCCTCATGACAGGGCACACACTCTCCTTCGCCCTGGATCAGAAAGACATTGTTTATCCGCCGGCTGCCCACCTTGGGGAACGGAGGACAATTTCCTGCGTAGCCATGCGGCCAAGGCGCCCATTTCAGGGGGTTGGTGGGTCCGAATAGCGCTACGGTCGGGGTCCCCGTGGCGGCGGCGATGTGAGTGATCGCGGTATCCGGCCCGACATAGATTCGGCAGGTTTTTATGAGCTGAGTAAGCTCGGCAAAACTTAGTTTGCCGGCAAGATTGCTCATCCCGGTGGACATCTCGGTAAAAATTGCACCGATATATTCCAACTCCTGCTCATCACCCCCACCGGTCAACACCACTCGTAATCCCCTGTGGATCAGGTGCTCGGCCAGGGTCTTCCAGCCGCCGTGTGTCCAGCGCTTGTAATGCCAGCGCGGGGCGACGTGAAGCACGGCATAGGGTTCGGCGCTTGGATTGAATGGCAGCAGATCCCCGAGGGTCTGTAAGGATTGCTCGGTATGCGGTACCATCACTTCATAACATCGCGCTATACCCAATAGATCGGCCAGCCTGAGATTCTGGACCACCGTATGCGTGTACCGGTCGTCTAGTTCCGTCCAGCCATGGCTGAACAAACGTTTCCAGGCATCTTGCCAGCGCGGCGCAGGTACCAGGGTTATACAGCGGCGGGCAGCGAGCACGGCGTAGAGGATCTTTCTATCACTGGTGGAGTTGCATAGCGACAGGTCATAGTGTCGGAACAGTCGACGAAACAGATCCAACAGCTCTCGCCCCCGTGGGCGCTCCGTGACCTCGAGCACCTGGTTGAGATCGGGGTTGCCTTCCAACACCGCAGCATGGCCTTGATACACCAAGACATCTATTACGGCCTGTGGATGGGCGCGCCGTAGGGTACGCAGCAGGGGCGTGGCTAGGATGACGTCGCCGATCAGGGGCATGATGACCAGCAGTATTCGATTTGGTGGGGGCATGGGTTGAATAGAATTATCAGAAATTGGGTTAGTACTACTTCTGTGCCCTTGAGGTCAATTCAGTGAGGGTGATCGAGTTTTATAGCTGGTCGCTACTCACGCTAGCGCGCCTGGGACATGTCCAAAGATATATCTCCTATGATACGGAAACCAAAGATGAACAAAAAACTTAATGTTGTGAAGCTAGGTCTAGCGCTGGTGCTGTTGGGTTTGGTATTTGGCGTGGGTATGGGTATATCCTTCGGGATTAATGAAGATATGTATAAGGACTTCATCGCAGAAGGTGTGGCGGCCAACCCAGAGGTACACGACGCTAAAAGCAAAGCAAAAATCTGGCGTTATGCCCAACGGGCCCATTTCCATGCTACCGGTATTGCAGCCTTTTCGCTAGGTTTAGTCATCCTGGTCATGTTTTCTGAAATGAAGGCAAGAGTTAAAGCCATCTCCTCGGTGCTGATTGGGCTTGGTAGTTTTTATCCGCTGGCGTGGTTCACGATGTTCTTGCTGGCACCATCAATAGGTCGTGACTCTGCCCATCATTATATTTTGACCGAGATTTTTACCTATATCGGAGTCGGTGGACTACTTACTGGAGCAATTCTACTGTTCTCAAGCTTGTTCCTCGGGATGTTTGCCGAGGATGGGGATGGCTAAAAAAGATTTTTTCATCAGCTACAACCAATAAGATGAGGACTGGGCGGAGTGGATTGCCTGGCAGCTGGAGGATGCCGGATACCAGACTCTGATCCAAAAGTGGGACATGGGGCCCGGCAGTAACTTTGTGCATGAGATGCAGCGGGCTGCAATGCAATGCGAGCGTACCATTATCGTCCTGTCGCCACACTTTTTGTCCGCTGAGTACACCCAGCCCGAGTGGGCACAGGCCTTTGCCCGCGATCCCACCGGCGAGCAGCGTCTGCTCATTCCGGTGCGGGTGGCCGAGTGCGAGCTCGAGGGCATTTTCAAGCCCCTGGTCTACATCGACTTTTTCCCCCTGAGTAGAGATCCACCCAAGGGTGAGTCGGCACAACGCGAGCTGATCCGCCAGCTCAGGCATAGGCTGCTGGAAGGGGTGAAGAGACAGCGGCGCAAACCCGAAACGGCACCGTCTCTGTCTCTTGTCCCGGAGCTGAAACAGAGACCCCTTGAGGCGCTCCCCAAAATACCTGATCTACAGCCCTACCTGCAATGGTTGAGTGAAAAGATAAAGCATGTCGATATCTTCCGCCTCGGGTATCTCACCGGAGGTCAGGTTCCTTTTCCGATTGATCAGATCTACACGCCATTAAAGATCAATCCGCGCGACCTGCGCCCGGGTCAGGGTCCCGATGACCGCTACAAGGATGATGAGATTCGCGGGTTGCCGGAGGCGCGAAAGGAGCCGCGTGAACTGGGTGAGGTGTTGAGAAAGCTGTTTGAGTTGGAACGCTATCGGTGCATGATCGTGCTTGGCAGGCCGGGTGCGGGCAAGACCACATTGCTGAAATACATCGGCTACTTTTACGCCAACCGCAGACAACGCGAGATCGAGGACAGCCTGGAACGGTTCCGTGTGCCGTTCTATATGCGTCTAAAGGATGTGGTGGTCCCCTTGTCGAGACCTCGACCTGAAGGGCAGAGCGATCCCTCCCTGGCCGAGATGATTGAGTCCACCCTCAAGGAACAGGGTTGTGCCCTGTCTCTCGAAAAGTCACATATCGAGGCCTGGCTCGCGGACGGGGCCCTGGTGTTGCTCGACGGACTGGACGAGGTCGCCGATCGCGCTGACCGGGATCGGGTGGGCGCATGGCTGCGCGGCGCGGTCGAGACGAATGAACAAAGCTATTTCATCATCTGCTCGCGGCTGCATGGCTTTTCTCCCAAATACGATCCCGGACATTCATTCCCGGTGGAAGTGGATGATTTCGACGAGACCCAGCGGCGTAAATTTCTCTACTTGTGGTTCGGTCATCTGCATCGCAATCAGCAGGACGGTATCCAGCCGGCGCGCTGGGAACCGGAGCATATTGCGGGACAGTTGGATGAGGCCATTGCCGGCAGCGCACACCTGCAGGACCTCGCGCGTAATCCCCTGCTGTTATCGATGATCGCCCTGGTGCGTCTGGACTATCTGGAGAGCGGGCAAGGGGAGGATATCGTGCTCCCGGAAAAGCGCAACGCGCTCTATGAAAAAGCGGTTGCCCTGTTTGTCAACCAATGGCAGGAAAGTTTCGAATGGGACGAAGCACGCGGACTCGGCATCAACAAACCCGAGCAATCCAAGGTGCTGATCAAGTTGCTCGAACAGGCGGCCCTGTTACTGCAAAAGGGGCAAAGCAGCGCCACGGAAGAGCCCTCGCAGATGGATCGGGGATACTTGATTACTCACCTGGATAAAGCTCTGACCGAATTGGATGCCGATACCATCGAGCGCTGCCTGCAGTACTCTCACGAGCGCACCCTGCTGCTGGTGGAGCAGAAGCTGGACAGCTGGGGTTTCCAGCACAAGACCTTTCAGGAGTACCTCAGCGCTGAGGCCATCATCCATGACCTGGGTAATCTGGACATCCTGGTGGATCATCTGGGTGAAGACCATTGGCGCGTGGTGTTCGACCTGTTGGTGGAGGGACAGACGCAGGACGGCGGCCGTCCGAATGCGGTGCTTGAAGAATTTCTACGACGTGCCGGGCAACGCGTTGCCGAGGATAGCGCGCTGGCGGGCCGGGGTTGGTACTGGCTGGAGGGACTTTATGAGCGTGAGGCCTTCCATTATCCAGTTCCTGAGAGAAACCGGCTTCAGCACAATGCCTGGCAGGGATTAACGCGGACTGATGGCCCCTTGGTATTGGCCAAGTTTCATAATTTCGCGGCCAAGGGGCTGCCGGCGGTTGGACTCAATGAGATGCGATTTCTTCAGCGACTGGATGAGGTCGAAGAAAACCAACAGCATCTGATTCACCATATCCTGCTGCTGCCCGAGGTCTTTCCGCAGTCGGGCAGGGCGCTTCGGCAGAGATTGGAGATCTATCTGGACGACACTTTGCCGGCGACGGCTCGGGGTGCCGCGGCATTGACATTGAAACACCTTGGCGATGTTGAGCTGGAGGTGTTGAACCGGCATCTGTTTGTGCCCATTGCCGCCGCAGAGTTCTGCCGCGGCAGTCTGCCTGGAGAGAAGGATGCAAGAGATGACGAAATCGACGGTGGCAAGTATTGGCTGGATGCCTTCGAGATTGCCCGTTTCCCGGTGACCAATGCCGAGTACTTGCGGTTTATGTTAGAGAAAAAACATAAGGCGCCTTACTCTTTTAAAGAAGGTGAGTATCCGCAGGGGCAGGGCAATCATCCGGTCGTTGGCGTGAATTGGTACGATGCACAGGCGTATGTGGTGTGGCTCAATGAGTTCGAGGACCATCATCGCTATTTCCTTCCCACTGAGGTTCAGTGGGAGCGTACAGCGCGTGGGCCGGCGCTGTCGCAGGGTCGGGAGAACCGGCGCCGCTATCCCTGGGGCGATGAGTTTGATCCCCAAAAATGCAATGTTTATGAGACCGGTTTGGGCCGTACTACAGCTGTGGGCTGCTTTGTCGATGGTGCCTCGCCGGAAGAGGTGCTGGATATGGCGGGCAATGTCTGGGAGTGGTGTGCGGACGGGTATGATGAAAAATACTAC
>JAAEPA010000789.1 GCA_024222475.1 Gammaproteobacteria bacterium
CAAACCTAAGCGGGCGCGCGCATGCATGGGCAGGTCGGTGATCGAACGATTGCCCAGCTTGATTTCACCGCGACCGCAGCCAATCAACCCGACGATCATGTAGAAACAAGTGGTTTTGCCGGCCCCGTTCGGGCCTAACAGTCCCACCACTTCACCGCTTTCGACTCGCAACGATACGTTGCGTACTACTTGACGTTTTTTGTAGTGTTTTTCCAGGGCCTGGGCCGATAGCACAGTCATTAGTCGATACTGTCAGGGATGATGACCATCTTTACCCGGCCGCCACTCTTGGGATCACCCGCGTCCACTACCTTGGTGAGGATATGAAATTCGATAAGCTCGGCGGAAAAGGAGTTATTGTCCTGCGTCATTTTGGCTTTTTTCTTCAGGGTGATCATATTGGTCTTGGTGTTGTACTCCATGTATAGTGCCTCGGCATCAATCTGCTCATCTTCATCGGTCGTTTGCTGAAATGTGCTGGGTTGGCCTTCGGCGGTGATTTTATGGAGTTGCTTATCGGCGGTGAAGACCGTGATCTTATTTCCGGTCAGCACCATGGTGCCTTGAGTGATGCGAACCTTTCCAAGATAAATACTGATTCCGGTATTGTCATCGAATTCGGCCGTATCGGCTTCGATGTGCAACGGCAGGCGAGTGTCGTCCGAGCGTCCATGGCTAATCGGTGGCGCAAGACTCATGTAGATCAACATGAGGAGAAAAAAACGTTTAGGGGACATATGCTCCTTTGGCTTGATGATGAATTCTAAAATGTCCATCACCCAAGTGTAAACTTCCGCCGACGCCCTGAATACGATAAGTTTCGTTGTAGGCGAGCACCGAGGCTTCAGTGCTCGCGATTTGCTTATCTGGAAACAGATGCAAATCCTGGGTTTCGATGGTCGTGGTGGTGCCGGCATCGGTTTCGGGGCGGATTATAGTTACCGCACCAAGCAATATGATCTCTTTCCCTGCGTTGGATATCCAGGCCCGATCCGAGCGCACATGCATCGGTGGAGCGTCCTCGCGATAAACCAACAGGACGGGAGATTCGAGCTCCATGCTTTTGTCGTCGCTAAAATGCGCCATGTACGGGGCCTCGATCTTATACGAGAGCTTACCCAAGGGATCCAAGCTGGTCAGCTGAACGTCTTCAAATGCATGGTCCGGTGTCCTGGTTTGCGGTTCGGATCCTGATTCCGCCTGATCCTCGAAGCCGTATAACCACCATAGGCCGATCGCGAGCATGGCGAGCGCGAACCCGGTGAGAATAGTTGTTTTAGATTTCAATACGGTCTGCGCGAATGCAGGTTTATACCCATGATGGGTGGGTATCTCGCTTATTTGAGATATTCATCAAGCACCCGGTTCAATGCCCCCTGGGCATCCATGATCATTTCACAAACCTCCCTTGCCGCCCCGTTACCGCCGGCACTGGCGGTGATCCAGTGGGCATGGCGCTTGACCAAGGGGTGGGCGTCCTGCACGCAAATGGCCAATCCCACCCGCGTCATTACCGGCAGATCGACGACGTCGTCACCCACATAGGCGGTTTGCTCCGCAGGGATGGCCAATCGCTCGAGCAGTTCCTCAAAGGCCGGCAGTTTGTTGCGCCGTCCCTGGTAGACATACTCAATGCCTAGATCCGTCATTCGGTGCCCCACGACCTTGGATGCTCGTCCGGTAATAATGGCGATCTTGACCCCGATGCCCTGTAACATTTTCATACCATGGCCATCCTTGGAGTTGAAGGTCTTGTATTCCTGTCCGTCGTCACCGATCTGGATTCCGCCGCTCGTGAGTACTCCGTCTACGTCGAAAATGGCGAGTTTGATACATCTTGCTTTTTCTAGGGTTTCCAGCATGAGTAGGGTCCGAATATGTGGTTTTAACGGGTGTGGCGAATGCCGCTTAGCGGTGTTACATCACCCCGGCTTGCAGCAGGTCATGCATATTCAAGGCACCGATGAGTCTGCCCTGAGTATCGACCACGGGTAGTGCATTGATCTTGGAATTCTCCATCACTTTAAGGGCCTCTACCGCCAGCTGTCTCGGTGTGGCGGTTTTGCAATTGGAGGTCATCACTCGATGGATCGGGGTGGAATGAAAGTCTACGGCCTTATCCAGCGTTCGGCGCAAATCACCATCGGTAAACACGCCGATGACCCCATCATCCTCGTCGATCACAGCGGTCATTCCGAGTCCTTTATGGCTTATTTCCAGCAGTGCATCTTTCAACAGAGTGGATTTCCCTACCGAGGGTATGCGCTCTCCGGTATGCATGATATCTTCTACGTGTAACAGCAATCGTCTGCCCAATAGGCCGCCAGGGTGCGAGCGTGCGAAGTCTTCGACGCTGAATCCCCGTGTTTCCAACAATGCAATAGCAAGGGCATCCCCCATCACCAATGCGGCAGTGGAACTGGCTGTAGGAGCCAGCCCTAATGGGCATGCCTCCTTTTCCACGCTGACATCGATATTCACCGTAGCCTGTCTCGCCAGGCTGGAATGGGGATTCCCAGTGAGGCCGATCAAAGGAACCCCAAGTCTTTTTATAATGGGCACGATGGTGAGTATCTCAACGGTCTCGCCGGAATTGGACATGGCGAGGACCACGTCTTTAACGGTGATCATCCCAAGGTCCCCGTGACTGGCTTCACCGGGGTGGACGAAAAACGCCGGGGTCCCCGTACTGGCCAGGGTAGCGGCAATCTTATTACCGATATGGCCGGATTTACCCATGCCCGTGACGATGATGCGCCCTTCGCAGTCGAGCATGTGCTTGCAGGCGCGAGTGAAATTTTCATCGATTCGCCCTCTCAAGCCTTCGATAGCCTGCATCTCGGTGTCGATCACCGCCAGCGCCAATTGGCGCGACTTTTTTTCATTGAATATCATGGAAAGCAGTATTTTGACTGCAGTATGGTGAAATTTGTCGGTAAAATAACTATGAATGGCGAGAGTTTACTGTGTTTACTACAAATGACAAAGGCATGTTGAATCTGCAGCTGGCGGCCGTCGATTGGGACCACGATCATTGGCAAGGTGAATTCTATCCCCATGATCTACCCGTCCAATGGCGCCTTACCTACTATGCTAATGAATACCGCCGGGTATTGGTTCCGGAACAATACTGGAGCGATGCAGGCCTGGTGCAGGCCGATCAGTGGTATGAGGATGTGCACGAGGCGTTTCGCTTCTACCTGTCATTACCCGCCCATTTGTTCCACCCTTCCGAGCAACTCATGGTGTTGCAATCCCTCGATGCCTTCAAAGAAAAACTGGGTGGCGTCCTCCTGGATGCAGCTGCCGAGGATGTGCAGGAACTCGGGCGATTGCTAGCGGGGCGTTACCCCAATGCCGAGCTGTTCTACCGCGACGATAGCTCGCCGAAAGATATGCTCAGGCGCTGGCGCGGCATGCGGGGCCGAACCGCCGCTGTGCTCGATTGCACAAATCCGCGAGACTTGAAAACCCTGCGAATGTACATCGAACGATTCATTTCTCAATCAGGTGCGGATGAAGCCGCAATGTTCATCGACGGAGACATTGGCAACCTCAATGATGCCGTTACCATTGCTCAATTATTGGGGTATTAAAAGCTGCTTTAAAACAGTTTCCCAATCTGTAACAGGTCCGCTGCAAGGGGCCCCGCAACCACCACAGGGTGTCAAAAACGCCTCTTCACCCCGCTTAGACTATTTGCAGAATCTAGGTCAGGGCAATGGCCAGACTCGAAGCGAATCCATATTCTTTCAAGCGGTTTCATGGTTTTTCAACGCTCGGGCAGATCACCAAGAGCAAGTTCTAAAAAACTAATATATGTTTATTTTTGTGATTGATGCAGGCATAATAATTATTAATGGAGTGGCGATGGGTTTTGCAGGCTGACTGAATTCGACCAAGCCTGATATGGAAGAATTGTAAGATGTTGATATAAAAATATTGTTTTTCATTATCCAGGGGTGTTCACCAATGACTGATGTCGATCCAATGCTATTGACGGTCTGGATAGTGGTAATTGGGACATCATTAATCTATATGCTCGTGAAGGTATGCAGGTGTATGAATTTTTTAGGGACATACCAACAGGATCTCAAGGCGAGAATTAAGGCGCTGCGTATAAACAAGATGTTGAATCGGATAGGTGTAGGTCTTCCAAGTTACCTGAGCAAGGCGGACCCGACGGATATTGAGCTACACTTGATTACATGTCAGGGCTGCAAAACGACACAGACCTGCGATTCCTGTCTGGACGAGGGGTTGAATATAAGCGAAAAGCGCTTTTGTCCCAACTACGCACATCTGAAAAAATACAGGTCCTGAGGGAGTATTTTTGTACTTCCATTTTTGCGCTGATCCATCACTCGTCATTATCTAAGGAATACTACCTACACACTTTCCTATCTGACTTGCCTGATCGTCCGTCTTCGGCGTTGCAACAACAGTTACATCGCGAGGCTATGCGCCTGTTGTCGCGCCTTGAATACGAACGATCATTCGGCGCCAGTTAGAAAAGCTATTTCATTCGCGTTTCTAACCCGGATATTTCATAAATTATCCGGGCTAAAGCAGATACTGTCTCTCTTGCGTGTTTTATAGCCGTCCGTCATGAGAATAATTACTCCGACGTTTTCCTTGGCTGAGAGCTTGTGAATAAATTCCCTTCCGCTGCGGCGTTATTGAAAGCGCCTGCCCACGTTGCGGGTCTCCCCCATTTTTAAGGTCCATGTAGAGCTCGCCATATTCCCGGATATTAGGCCTCTCGCGCCCTCGCTTTGCGAGTCAATTTATTTGCAAGTTTTGAATGACCCAGGTAACCCCAGTCTAGACTTGACATTCCCGAGTTACGCAACATAATGTATGTTACATAACATTAGGAGCCTAAAATGCCAGTCGGACCCAGTGGACGAATCGTCGTCGAGATCGACCCAGAAACAAAAGAAGAACTCTACTCCGCACTCAGGGCGGAGGGCCTCACCCTAAAAGAGTGGTTTTTATCGAATGTGGAAGTATATCTCTCCCAACGGGGGCAATTGAATCTTCAGTTCGACCGAGATTTAGCGGGGCCTACGACACATGCTACTACTACAGACACCTAATACCGGCTATTTTGACCCGAATCGGGTGGCGTTTGGGCGGCATGTGCCTATTCCGATGAAATATCGGCTGGGTCTATTACCCTTTTAAAACGTGCGAAAGTGCGCATTTCTTCCGAGGCCATCATTGGTGAATAATCGGGGTTTTGTGCGATCAGCTGGTAGGATCTCGGCCCGAGCTTTTTTACATAGCGCAGTAGATACTGATTATCTCCCGTAATGTCCTGCCTTTCTATGGCGACGATCTGATTGCTGATGCTCCCGGCCTTATCGGAGGTGATCGCTTCCAGCAGGAGATAATCAACGTCCTTAATGGGTGACTTTCCTCCATCCATGGAATCTCCTGTGGCCCGCGCAATGAAGCAGCTTGCCGGATTCAAGTTTCCATACGTTTCCGGAAGGGATTTATGCTCACTATCAGCATCTTCGTGATAACTTGTCGTGAAGAAGCCGCAGGCGATTTTGAGATCTGAAAAATATGAGATTTTTATTCTACGTATGGAAGAAAGATTCGTCACTTCCGCGCTTGGTGGCCGTTCTTTCTTTCCTTGCCGCTGCGGTCGTGACTCGTATTGCAGAAAGCGGTAATCCACGATCTCCTGTAAGAGCAGAGAAAAGCTATCCCTTAGTCCATTCGGAACAGTACTATTAAACAAAAATTTTCCACCCCTGATATTGAAAAAATGCTCGCCGCCTCGCCTGTTCCCTCCAATCCAGGCATTGATGGGGTTACGTTTCCAGTAATGGTGCCATTGCGTAGCCTGAGCCTGTTTGTCATTCAAATCCGAGATGTCTTGGTACTCTTCCGGTAAATCTTTCAGGAGGGCGCGGCGACGCTGAATCACTATATAACTCTGTTTCGCCAGGGATTCCGTGGTTGGCGGTTTAGTAAAACCATCCATCTTGAGCAAGGCTTCCAACAGTACCATCTTGAAAGATCGCGTGAGCTGGGTCGTTTCCACTTCGCGAAAGAAGTTTTTGAAGACACGGAAACAGTCATTCTCTCCTGGTGTTAAATCCCCCTCGGCCTCGCCCAGGCCCAGCCACTGGCCATACTCAGCGCGGATAATTTGAACCTTACCATCGGCCTGGTAAAATACCGCTAGCGTGGGGCGCCGAATCTTCGACTCCTTCAGCGACTGATAGAGATCGGTCTGGTCTTCTCCCGGTTTTTTCACGAGATTTGCCATGAAATCGATGGCTTTCAAATCATAGTTCACAAAGCAGCCTTCCGGTAATTCCAGTGCTCAGCTTTTAGCCTGCGCGATAAATTCCCAGCGAGCTTCCTTTGTTACGCCAATCTTGAAAAGCGCTTCCGGTTTACGGAAAAAGCTGATGTGGTTCCCGATGAAATCGAGAACCACCAGTTGTTTTTTTCCCGGATGAATCCGTAAGCCACGCCCCAGTTGTTGCTGGAAGATAATCTTGGACTCACTGGGCCTAAGCATCAGTACGGTGTCGATTGCGGGTATATCCACTCCTTCGTTGAACAGATCTACCGAGAAGAGCACTTCGATTTCACCTTTTTCCAGTTGTGACAGGGCCTCATTCCGGCGTAATTCAGATTGGCTGTGTACGGCAACCGATCGGTGCCCGCTATGGTTAAAATACTTAGCCATGAAGTCTGCATGTCTCATGGAGATACAAAAGGCCAGTGTTCGGGACTGCTTGTGTGCACTCCATTGTTCCAGCGCGTGTTTCGCACGGGCGTGGGTAGCCAATTGGTTTAACAAATGATCAGGATCGAATCTCCCGTTTCTCCAGGGAATCGCCTGATAGTCGACTTGGTCATCACCAATTCCGTAATAGTGAAAGGGGCTGAGCAGCTTTGCTTCGATACCATCGAATAGATCCCGACGGAATACCAGATTATCGTCACAAAGAGCCAGGATATCGGCCTGGTCTGTGCGTTCCGGCGTAGCCGTAAGGCCCAGGAGAAAACGGGGCGTAAAATGGTTCAGCAATTGCCGGTAGGTTTGTGCGGATGCGTGGTGGAATTCATCGACTATGAGGTAATCAAAAGAGTCGGTGGGAAACCTTTCCAAATGTTGAAGACGCCCAAGGGTCTGAATAGAGGCAAATAACATATCTGTATCAAGTTCCCGTTTTTTCCCTGAGTAGCGACCTACTCTTGACTGTGGACGGATACGTACGAAGGTCATCTCTGCCTGATCGAGGATCTCTTCCCGATGGGCAACGAACAGAATTTTTTTTGCCTCGACCTGCTCAGTATCGAATGCCGCCAACCAGGTTTTGCCGAGCTCGGTAGCCAACACCACAAGACCGCGTTGGTATCCGTCTGCTCGTGTCTTTTTCAGAGCTTGGAGGGCTTGCTGTTGAATATTGTTCGGACGCGGGGGCTCGGGCTGTTCATCAGGCCAAGGTAGATGGATAACTGTGATTTTTTGATACGTATCGATCCATTGGTGCGTCAGGGGCTTTGTATGTTCATCATTAAATAGGGTTTCATATTTCTGTCTGATCTCGTCAAAGCGACCAGGATTCTCCGCCCACTCCACCTTGAGATTCCACTCCATGCCATGATTTAGGGCTGATTGGGAGATATTGCTAGAGCCGATATACGCGTATCCGCTCTGCTGCATCCCACTCTCGAATCGTTCGAACAGGTAAGCTTTCATATGAAAACTCTGCCGTCCTCGGGTCTCGAATATACGGACCTCTGCCCCGTTTTCCTGTAGCAACATCAGCTGCCGAAGGGCCTGGTAATCAGTGATGTTAAGGTAATCGCCCGTCAGAATCCTCACATTGGTTTTGCGCTGCAAAGCCTCTCTTAAGGCATCAAAGATTAGCATCAGCCCAGTGAGTCTGATAAAAGCCACGGTGATGTCGATATGCGTGGCGCGGTTGATAGCGTTCAACAACTTTGGCAGAAAGGGATCATCCCCACCAGTAACCAGGTGTTGGATAGGTGACATATTTGTCAATCCTTACGCTTTTTTACCCGGGCGCTCACTCAGACCTGCTCCTCGCCGCGTAATGGTTTGGCTTCAGTCCAAACGTCGACAATAATAAGTTTTCGGAAATGTCCCAACAGGGATAACAATTCAGTCTTGGAGTAATCATTGAAAAACCGCCCTCGCTCATCCACTCTCTCCATTTCCCCCTGCTTGAAAGACATGTACCAGGCTCCGCCGGGTTTTAGTGCATTGATAACTCGCTTAAAGACACCGTATATCTCAGATTTCGGGAAATGTAACAGACTCGCACAGGCCCAGACACCATCAAACTTAGCGTGACAGTCGAGGGTTTGAAAAGACTGAACCACCACTTTACGCCCTATATAGTCGCTGGCAAGGGTTGCCAACGCTTTCGAAGCATCCAACGGTGTTACCTGGTATCCCAAGTTTAAGAAATTGCGGCTGTCCCGGCCTGAACCACAGCCAAGGTCCAAAATACTCCCGCCATTGGTGACAAGTTCCAGGAAGCGTTGATGGGTCTCTGATATATCTAATGCTACGGTTTCGTCAAAATAGGATTGAGCATTTTTCTGATAGAAAGATTGGGTCCGCCTTTTACTCAGTTGATTTGGTATCTGGTCTTCTAGAGGGATGCTGGCGGGTTCATGGGTAGAGACGGTTACGCTGGTTCGGGGGGCATGGTAGATTGGGTAAATTACACATACATCTATAGCCCGTATACTTTCGAGGGAACAGACCCCAGGGCAGATTCATGCCGATAAACGGCGTCTGGCAGTTGCTTGCCGACCGGGATGCGTTTTACAAGTTCTTGGTATTCTCGAAAGCTTAGTGTCATCGGCGCTGGGGGGGGGAATCTGCTTTCAGGACAAGGCGCGAATGTAACCCAAGTAGAGTAGAGAACCAAGGGATTATGTGGGGTTGGGGTAATCATTTCGGCGCCCAAGGCAACACGAATCGAAAGGCAGCGATATGAGCAAGGTTACTAAGCTTACTCAGCAGCAAAAAGAAGAGATCGAAAGGCTGGCGGCCCTGCCGGACCAGGAGATTGATACCGGCGATATTCCAGAGATCACTGATTGGAGCCGGGCGGTCGTGGGCAGGTTCTACCGTCCTATCAAGAAACAGGTCACCCTCAGACTCGATGTCGATATGATCGAGTGGTTCAAGGGCCGGGGTGGCAAATACCAGACTCGTATCAACCAGGTGCTGCGTGAGTATATGGAGTCACATTGATGAGTGGGAAATCGCTAATCGGGTACTGAGATGCGGAGGTCAGATTATGTTCGGTACTTATTCGGCGTCAATTAGGGAAGTTATTTTGCCTGAAGGGTGTAACCCGTCGCCCGCTGATAGAAATCCGACTTCCATAAAAGGTGCCGGCTTTGCCATCCATGGTCTCTGGATTCCGGCTTCCCTGCCGGAATGA
>JAAEPA010000790.1 GCA_024222475.1 Gammaproteobacteria bacterium
GCGATAGATCGTTTGAACTTGAAGTGTTGGCGACTGTAAAGATGGCGTTCCTGATTGAAGTGATTATGGATTGATGCGTGCAAGGAGGTGAATTTCTGTAGTGATTTCGCATTCCTGAATTTTGCCATCGCTCGTTCTTGTCGGCGAAAGGGTTGATGCGAGTTTTCGGCTCGGTTGTTAAGCCAGCGTCCGGATATTTGGCGATCGACATTGCCAATGACCTTCATTGCTGCGCCGTAGGAACGAAGTCGATCGGTCACAACCATCATGGGACGGCCGTATCGTTTCATGATTTTACGGAAAAACTTGAGTGCGGCCTTGCGATCACGCTTTTTGGTGACGAATGACTCAAGTAATTCACCTTCATGATCCACGGCACGCCAAAGATAGAATGTTTTTCCGTTGATCCGAACGAACACCTCGTCTAAATGCCACCGCCATTGAGGCCAGGACTTATGTCGGAGAACACGCTTTTCCCTGATCTTGGATGCGAATAGTGGGCCGAAGCGGTTCCACCAGAACCGAATCGTCTCGTAACTGACATCGATTCCACGTTCATGGAGTAAATCTTCCACATTGCGGAGTGATAGCGGGAAACGGACGTACATCATCACCGCCAGGCGAATGATCTCGGGCGAGGTTTTGAAGTAACGAAACGGATTTTTCATTTGCGAAGCCTAGGTGCAGGGCAAACTAGATTCAAGTGATTTTCCTCTGACACTGCCATTCTAATAGACCCAAGATTCCAAGGTTCCGGACTTCGCCTGTCGAGGCTATTTGACGTTCGGGAGA
>JAAEPA010000791.1 GCA_024222475.1 Gammaproteobacteria bacterium
AATATCATTGACAAAGTTTATGAAACAGGAAGAACGTATTCTGAGGGTTTCAAAGAAACCATGCGGATCGTTTTTGATGATGTTCTGCCTCAGTGGAATTACACGGCCGTTCCTTCGAGCATCGAAGGTTAGGGAAGTTATTTAATTCGCGTTCCTAACCGGGCTGAACGTGATTTGAGAATGGCCAAGGTTAAGCAAAAGGTATCCGGCTGTTTTCGGGTACAGATTTATGCCCAGGCTTATTGCCGTATATCAAGCTACCTGCAGACGATGGCGAACAAAGGCTACAATCCGCTTATCGGTATTCAGTTGGCTCTTGCCGGTGATGCTGTCTCAATGGGGGGTAAGTAGTTACGTTTTTTCTTAGTTTAAATGGCAGCATCCTGCGCAAGACATCGTCCTCCAATACTAAGTGATGCTTCAGTGCGCCGGCGATGTGCATCACTAACAAGGCGATTAAACTATAAGCAACGGCCTGATGGGCAATCACTGAGATATCTTCAAGTGCCTTGTTTTTGGGGATGAGTTTGGGGATATCGAAAAAATCAAAAAATGCCAGATGATAATCACCTGCAGAAGAATCCACGTAGCCGCTAAACGGCAGGATGATCAATGCCAAATAGACTCCATAGTGAGTAAGATGCGCGAGAAACCGTTCAATAGCCTTCAACCCATCAGGAAGCGGCGGTACCATATCGTACATCCGCCAAAGAATACGTATCAGCAACAGTACAAAAATCAGCAATCCAAAAGATTTATGGATGCTGTACCACTCCCATTTAGGCTCACCGTCTGGGAGAGAAGTCATATACAGACCTAATGCCAACATTCCAGCAATTAACACGAACATCAGCCAATGTAGACTCATGGCAACGATACCAAATCGCCCTTGAGTATTTTTTAGCTGCATTTGCACTCTCTTTTTTAACTCGGACCTAGATCCTGCCAGTGATCGTACTCACATAGCACAAACTATTGATCCGTACAGCCATATTTACTCCTTCGGCAATCACGACAAGGATCACACTCACCCCATAATTCGCTATACAAATCTATATCTTGCACTCTTCAAGCACGATCATCACCATTACTTGCAGACCCACAGATCGTTATCGATGGTATTTTCGCTTGCTATTTGCCGCCACGTTCCTGTTTGCGCCTCGCATTGAAGGACTTGTGCAAGTTGATTAGCCGCGGATAATCGCAATTGCTGCCACTTCGCTTGGTAGGGTTCGAAATGATAAAAGGGTGCTGCCTCTAACCCCCAGGTGCTATGCATAACGGCAATATTCCTCCAGTGATCTACCGCAGCAACTAAGCTGCCACGCATTAATTCTTCAACCATAGACCTGAGTTGCTTATGTGCTGCAGGCAATACTAGGGAAGCCGCTACATCACGGTTGTTTTCAGACCAGGTAGCCAATACTTTCTCTAGATCTTGAAATCGTTCAGCCTGGTGCGAGTATAAGTTGTGGCTCTCCGTTGAATCTGATTTAAGGTCATAGGCCTCTAACCAAGATTGGTCACCATAAACATGCCTGATCAATTTTCGATTCTTACTTCGTACCATGGTGATACGGTTTTGCATCTGGGTCTTTGGCGTTGTCCAACCTCGGTGGGTCGTTTCAGCGAAGACATAGTCTCGCGGGTTCGATTGCCTGCCCTCGATCAAAGGCAGCAGGGAATGCCCCTGCATCTCGGGTGTTATATTAATCTCCTGGAATCCTAGAAGTTCCATCAGGGTAGGCATGAGGTCGGTGCTTTGTACCAAGGCATCAAAGCGTCCGGTCAGTGATTGATTCGGCAAACGAATCATCAAGGGAATATGCGTTAGCTCATCGTAGAGCTTGCCATCATAGCTGGTTGAGGCGTGACCAACCCAGCCGTGCTCCAAGAGTTCCTCGCCATGATCCGCCGAAATAATTACGATCGTTCTATCGAGCAGTCCCGTTTCACGCATACGTTCTATCGCACGACCCAAGCGCTGATCGATGTCCGCTACTTCTCCATCGTACAGGGCTCTAATAACCGGTGCATCTTGTTTGGTAAAAGCTACGTTCCCTGCATGTCGAAACGAGACCTGGGTATCGTGTGGTCTGAAAATAGCAAAGTGATTTTGCACTGCCTCTACACCTTCACTACTCTCAAAATCACCGGCCCAGCGGGCAAGGTTTTGATCAGAAGGTGTATAGGGCAGATGGGTTTCTTTGGTATGGATCCAAGCAAAGAAGGGTTTTGTGTCCTTACTTTTCTCTTCAATGAGACGCTCTAGCCCATTTTCTTTTCTCAGGCTATGTTTAAATCCTAGATTTTTGTGGCTTGGTCCTTTGATGGCTTGTCCTAATACTTCATACCCTTGCTCTTCGAATATACGCAAGGGAGACGCCATTTCTTGGTCATAAAAACTATAACGCCCATTCTGTGCATGAACCGACGGGTAATAGCCGGTAAGCATTGATACGATCCCGGGACTGGTCCACACTGAGGTTGCGTATGCATTCTCAAACACCAATGACTGCTGGGCAAATCGTTTCAAATTTGGCGTGGTGTCTCGTTCATAACCGTATACTGACATATGGTCTGGGCGCAAGCAGTCTACGGTAATCAGCATAACACTCCACCTGGTATTGGCATTATTCATATCCGCCAAGGCCAATTGAGCTAAGCTAAGGTAAGCGAGTAATAGCATGCTCGATAGGTGAGTGAGTCTTCCCCTGAAATATTTATAAATAGGGAAATAAAGCGATAAATTCGAATAGGAGACACAGGTTTTTATTGTCATATTTGGTTGAATGTTGAAATAGACTGAATAAGGAATGCGAACGGCAATGATCAAAGACCCCGCCTTCCTGAGTCCTATTTTTTTAGCCCCAGCGGATCATTCGGATCCACCTCTTTCATAAACGGTAGTCTGCGGTCCATGTGGGTGACCTGGTACACCTTGCCGATCCAGTTCCCTACGATGGCCTCACCCGTGTCGTGCCAGGTATTGTCGATGCTGGAGGCGATCAGTGCCTCTGGGAATTCCGGTAGTTTACTGCCCTCTTTTTGGGCCGCGAGCAGGTCATCCTGATATTCCTCAAGTATGGCTTGAGTCTGCAAGGTGAAATAATTTTCTGGAAAAGGCGGATAGTCTTCACGTTCATGACGCGTGAAACGCAGCACTTCACGCTTGTATTCCTTGAGTAAACTGATGGTGTCATACTCGGGATGACCCTGGAAATAGACGACCCGAAAAAGATCCTCGCTTACTGCCAGATGGACCCCTGCCTCCTTGCTTTCCACCAGAACATGCAGCCCTGCCGTATCGAACTGATCTCGGCCAACCTCATTGAATCGCGAATGCGGCACATAGAAACGGGTATTGACGTCGTTGACCAAGGGATGTCCGCCATCCATAACGTGGTGACGGTATACCCCCCAACGCTTGGCCGGTAAGCAGCGACGCTTCTGACCATGGCGGAATTGAAGAACTGCATGGGTCGCCAAACACGAACACAACACCGAGGTAACATTCTCCTCAGCCCAACGGACGACTTTAATCAACGGCTCCCAAAAGGGCTCTGCCGCCAAATCGGGCCGAGTGACATTAGCGCCGGTAATGATCAATGCATCCAAGCCATCTCTCTGGATATCCTCGAAACTATCGTAGTACCGATTCACATACTGCATGGCCCCGGGGCTGCGCTCAAGCTCTTTGAGCGTAAAGGGGTGCATATAGAACTGGGCGATGGGATTGCTCTCACCGACCAGCCGGAAAAATTGTCGCTCGGTTGCAGCCAGGGCCTTGTCGGGCATCATGTTGAGCAAACCGATATGCAAGGCACGAATATCCTGATGGGCTGCCCTTCTCGGGGAGAGCACAATCTGACCTTCGTTCCTCAACCGCTCAAAGGTCGGTAATTTAGTATGGGCCACGAGTGGCATGATGAATTTCTCCGCTTTGAAGCCATTTTACATTTGCGCTTAGGACTGTCGAAACACTTAGCCCGGATATCTCATGATATTTGCGTGATGATCGCGTAGAGAATTGTTTTCACAAGGGATTTTTCGAAGGAGCGGCGTATCCACGATTACGGCCGACTGAGCAACAATCTTGTGAAAACAAGGATCAAGCGAGGGCGCGTGTAATTTATGAAATATCCGGGTTAGGAGCCCCGCGCCACTGCCTGCTCCAACAGTCTAACAAAGTCCGCCTCTTCCCTTACTGTGGCCAGTTCATCGGTGGTCACGGTGTAACCATATTCCTCTGCAAAGGCCTGGTAAAGAGGCTGGCGTGAATGAAGCAGCTTGGGAAACATCCAGCGCACAAACTCATCCGGGTCGATCATGGCCACAAAAGGCAGATTTTTTTTCTTCATATAGATATCCAGTTGCCGGTCCAGGAAAGACTCTTGGTAATAAAGCGGTTTAGGACAATTTTCCGCCCTGCGGATGAGACTTTTCTCATCCTGCTCACTCGCCTTGATGTAGAGGATGAGCGTGTGCTGCTTCAGCACCCGGGATACCTGGGGGTCATCCAGATCACAAATACTGCCGCCCGCATCGTTGACAAAATGTTGATAACCATAGAGCTCCTTGGCCTTGAGGATGAACTCCGGGACATCCTTCATGGCGGCGATCTCCGCTAGTCTATGCAGTTCCTGGCGACGTTTGAACTCCTTGAATGAAAGCCCCCCTTGAGCCGGATCGCCGAGCTTGCCAAGAAAACTCGACACCGGCTTGAGATTATCTACCGAAATATTGTTGGCAATATATATGGAATCGGAACGCAACAGCTCTTTTAGAAAGGGAACCTGCATGGCCTGCTGTTTGATGTTGTCGAGGATGGGTTCATCCAGATAGCGCGTTCCAATACGATAATCCCCAGAATAATGAAACCAATTATGCTCGCGAAGCATGAGTGCCAGATGCGTCTTTCCCACGCCTGACATCCCCAGCAAGGTGATGCACTTATGCTCCCAGGACCTAAACTCCTCGACATTGAATTTCACAATAACCGCTCCACCAGAAAATGAAGATACCCTTCGTTAAAAGTGTACCCAAAAGACAGTACGTAACCTTACTATCGACAGCTTAAAATTTATCGGAAATTAATGATATATTGTACCCAGACCCGACAACGAGCAAGGCCTACAAATATGAAACACACCCTAGCCCTGCGGCACATCGCCTTCGAGCATCTTGGCAGTATCGAACCCGTCCTGCGGGCCAGAGGCTATGAGATCCAGTATGTCCAAGTCGGTAGGGACGATCTTACCGCTCTAGATCCTCTAGCGCCGGAGCTGGTCGTCATCCTCGGTGGCCCTATCGGGGCCTATGAGGACGAGGCCTACCCCTTTTTAAGGCAAGAACTCGAAATCATAGCAACCCGGCTGGATCGAGGTTTACCCGTTCTTGGTCTGTGTCTGGGCAGCCAGCTCATCGCCCGTGCCCTGAATGCGCGAGTATATCCC
>JAAEPA010000792.1 GCA_024222475.1 Gammaproteobacteria bacterium
AGTACCCCCATGAAATTCAACCGCCTAGTAAAGAACAACACAGCGGTAGAGACCCCGGCGTAAGGCTTAAAGACACCGCCCGGCATCGAGACTACCCCATCCAGCCGGTTGTCCTCAATCAGTTTCTTCCGGATTGCCACGTGTGCCCGGCTCGACCCAAACAGCACTCCATCCGGCACAATCACCGCGCAGCGGCCACCCATTTCCAGCGTTCGCTCAATCAAGTGCAAGAAAAGCAGCTCCGATTTACGGGTGCTGGTGACCAGGGTATCGCTCACATCCCCTTTGTCGACCGCGCCCTTAAAGGGTGGGTTCATCAAAATTACATCATATTCTCTGGTCTCTGTGAACTCTTTAGAGAGGGTGTCAGTGTAATAAAAGCGGGGGTGTTCCAGGCCGTGTAGCATCAGATTCATCGAGCCGATGCGCAGCATAGCCATCCCGCTGTCATTGTCGTAGCCTCGAAAGGCTTTATTTTGCAAAAACTTCCACTGCTCGGGCGTCAGCAGGTCGCCCACCAGGTTGTGGGGTTCACCTTGCTCGTCGTAGCTCACAATGTCAGGTGAGGTGTGTTCTTCTAAAACATGCTGATAAGCATTGACCAAAAAGCCACAGGTGCCGGCAGCCAAGTCGCCAATGCGTTCGTTGGGTTTGGGGTCAATCATCTTGACCATCATCCGGATAATATGGCGGGGCGTGCGAAACTGACCGTTGCGGCCGGCGGTGGTCAGATAGCTCAACAGGTATTCATACAAATCGCCTTGCACGTCCTGGTTTTGGACCGAGATCTCCATCTGGTCAATCATCTTGCAGCTTTCAATCAGCAAGC
>JAAEPA010000793.1 GCA_024222475.1 Gammaproteobacteria bacterium
ACGTAGCTCATTCTTGAATCGGGCGATCGTAGTGATCGATCCGCGTCCTATAAACCGTCGTAGTCGATGTACGCCAGGGTCGGGTATGCCCTGATGAGTAAGCGTGCGTATGGCATCAGCAACCTGATCACGGCTGATTTTAAGTGCCGGCATACTACAGTCTCCTTTAAATTGTAATGCTATAATGATATAGCATATAATATAATGATAATATATGATAAATTGATACTAGTAATATGTTCGACAAGGAACATTGTCGAATATTAACAAGTCAGGAAGGACTTAGGTTAGGTCTGAGTCAAGTCAGGATTAGGGGTAAGTGCAAGCGGTCAGACTCGGCACCCAATGTTCCAAATCAACTCAAAAATAGGCTATCATCAATAGCCACATCACAGATAACTTGGTGAGGCCATATCACCTGTGCACTTAGCGAACACCACATCAGCGGTCAGCGACCTTAGACGTTGGGGACTGTTGTGGTGTGCGCTGTTTCTACTCATATCACAGTTATTTCTTCAACCGCATGCCATTGGGCATCTTTTCGATATTGAAGAAGAGATTTGCGATGTTTGCCTTGTCGGAGGGGGGCTTGAGCACGCCGTTGCTGGTACCGCGCAAGTTGCCTTTCCTGACTTCCAGAGCAATTCAACGCTGCACGTTCTGGTTGTCGAATTTGATTCGACCCGTCTTCTCTCGTTTAATCCCCGGGCGCCTCCTCCACAGATAACAAACAACTGATCTTTAATAATACCCGGTGACGGGTCACCGGGGACGTTTGTTTTCTTTGGGAGTAATTTTCTATGAAGAGTACCATCCTGCGCGCGGGGATCGCCGCCGTGCTTGTTTTTCCCTGTTCTGCGTTTCCTACCGAGCATGGCGACGTCGCCATGCTGAAACTGATGCTCGAGCAAATGAAACAGGAGCACGAAGCCCGCATCGGTGCGCTCGAAACGCGCATCAGGGATGCCGAACAAAAAGCAGAGGCCGCCGAAAGCCAAGCCGCTTCCGCCGCCCAAACCGCAGTGGAGGTGAACAGGATTTCCGCTGAACGGCGAAGTGACAGCGCGTTCAACCCCGCCATCTCCCTTGTGGTCCAGGGCAGCGCCACAAGTTACTCCCGCGACCCGGACGACTGGACTTTGCCGGGTTTTCAGGTCGGTGGAGAAGCGGGCCTCAAGCCCGAAGGGCTTAGCCTTACCGAAACCGAGCTGACCGCATCGGCCAACGTGGATGACTGGTTCTTCGCGCAGGCCACAATCGGTCTGCACGAGGAAGAGGGAGGCACCGAGGTGGACCTTGAAGAGGCCTTTGTTGACACGCTGAGCCTACCGGCGGGCCTGGGGCTGCGTATCGGGCGCTTTTACACGGAAACCGGCTATCTCAATACCAAGCATACTCACGCCTGGGACTTCGCGGATGCACCATTGACCAGCCAGGCGTTTCTCGGCCAGCAGTATCGTGACGATGGTCTGCGGCTGAGTTGGCTCGCCCCAACTGATACCTTTCTGGAGCTGGGCATGGAAACGCTGCGGGGAGAACGGTTCCCTGCCGGTGGTGATGGCAGCGAGTTCTTTGGCGGCGCACAAAACTACTTTGCGCGCGTGGGAAACGATGTCGGCCCAAGTAACAGTTTCCGGGTCGGCCTGTCGCACCTGCGCACAGAACCCAAAGACCGCCAGTCGGGACATGCGCATGGCGGGCAGGTCGATGAAATCTTCAGTTTTGCTGGAGACAGCAATCTGACGGCGCTGGATTTTATCTGGAAATGGGCGCCGAACGGCGACACCCGAAACCGCAATTTCGTGTTCCAAGCGGAGTACTTCCTTCGGGACGAAGAGGGTACTGTCACCTTTACGGATGATACTGGTGAGGCTTTGCTCCCCTACAATGGTACCCAGCAAGGTTTCTATGCGCAGGGGGTCTATCAGTTCATGCCCCGTTGGCGCGCAGGATTGCGTTACGATATGCTGTGGAGCGACAACAACCTGCGGGTTTCCAGCAACACTTCGGGTGAAGCGGATGACGATGTGCTCGAAGAGTCCGGCCTGCTCGCCGGGCATGATCCCTGGCGCTGGACGATCATGGCAGATTACGCACACAGCGAGTTTAGCCGCTTGCGTCTGCAATATGCTAGGGATTACTCGCGGCCGGGTGATGCAGACGATCAGTTCCAGCTTCAGTACATTATGACGTTGGGCGCTCATGGCGCCCACCAATACTGAGGTGATCAAGATGATAAGAACAGGCTTTTTACTGTTGTTGTCAATGCTCCTTGGTCCGCAGCATGCCTTTGCAGATGTTGCCGTGTTTACCTGTGAGCCCGAATGGAAGGCGCTCGCCGAGGAAATAGGGGCCGATCAGATCACCGTGTTCTCGGCGACGACGGCCGGGCAGGACCCGCATCATATACAGGCCCGGCCATCACTGATCGCCAAGCTGCGCCGCGCCGATGTGTTGATTTGCAGCGGCGCAGATTTGGAGGCCGGATGGCTGCCCCTGTTGTTACGGCGAGCTCGCAATCCCAGGGTACAGCCGGGACAGCCCGGCCATTTGATGGCGGCTGATCATGCCAGGCTGCTGGAAATTCCCGAAAGGCTGGATCGCAGCGAAGGGGATATTCATGCTCAGGGGAATCCTCATGTGCACTTGGATCCGCGCAATATCTTATCTGTGGCCAGGGTCTTGGCGGGGCGCTTGGCTGAAATCGATCCGCAGAATGCTGAGCACTATCGATCGACTCTGATGACGTTTCGGAAACGTTGGATGGACACCATCACGATCTGGGAAAATCGGGCGGGCGTTCTTCGCGGTAAGACCGTTGTCGTGCATCACCGAGAATGGATCTACCTGTTAAATTGGCTTGGCATGGAGCGACTTGCGGCATTGGAGCCGAAACCTGGTGTGCCACCATCGGCCGGATACCTCGCCGGTCTGCAAGCCAAGCTTGAGAGTCAACAACCATTGGCCATCATACGCTCGCCGATCAGCGATCCGGGGCCGTCCGAATGGCTCGCAAACCGTACCGGCGTGGCCCAGTTGGTCTTGCCGTACACCGTCGGTAGTACCAAAGGCACCAAAGACTTGTTTTCCTTATTCGAAGACATCATCACTCAACTGGCCAGGGTGAGTTCATGAACTGGGAAGCCATGGATATCGGAATCCTCGGCCCCGCCTTTCTGACGGGGCTGGTAGTCCTAGCTACGCATGTTCCACTAGGCCAACGGGTGCTGCAGCGCGGCATCATTTTCATTGACCTGGCAGTCGCCCAGCTGGCAGGCCTTGGCGTAATCGCAGCCCACACTCTGGGGCTGGAGGCGCATGGAGTGCTGGTTCAGGTCGCGGCTTTCGCCTCCGCCATCGCCGGTGCCCTGCTGTTGTATTGGACCGAGCGCCGCTGGCTCCATGTCCAAGAGGCGATTATCGGCAGCGTGTTTGTGCTGGGCGCGACTGCGGCCATACTGCTATTGGCACACGATCCTTTGGGAGGGGAGCATCTCAAGGACCTTTTGGTTGGGCAGATTCTCTGGGTCGACTATCAGAGCCTGGGGCCGCCGGCCCTGATCTCGCTGATGGTTTTGACGGTGTGGTTCGCGTTTAAGGCGTATCGCAGTCATGCGGCATTCTATGGGCTGTTCGCTATTTCGGTTACCGCATCCGTGCAGTTGGTAGGTATATACTTGGTGTTCGCCAGTCTCATTCTCCCAGCATTGGCCGGGCGGTTTCTGCGCGACAGTGTAAGGTTGGTTTCAGGATATATAATCGGTATTGCAGGGTACGGGATCGGTTTAGTCGCGTCTGCGTTATTCGATTTACCGGCTGGCCCTGTGATTGTTTGGACGTTGGCAGCAGCGGCTGTCAGCGTCGCCACATTCAGTCGCCCACAAAATACCTGACGGGTATAAAGTCTTAGAACGACATAGCGGCCTTCGATAACCTGCAGATACAACGCAAATCATCACGTGAACGAGCTCTCCAAGCTGGCGTTGGCCATAGAACAAACCCTTGTCCCTACACCCTCGGATCAAGCCAAGGACAGTCGCTATTACGCCCGCAAGGCCTATGCGGAAAACACCTATCGGGCCTATCGGAGCGATCTGAAGGATTTCATCGCTTGGACCGGTATTGAAAATCCTATCCCCACCACTTCAGCCGTGATTCGTCTCTATCTCGTAGACCGGGCCGAACGCCTCTCACCAAGCACATTGGAGCATCGCCTGGCCGCGCTTTCGTTCGTTCACAAATTGCTAGGTCATCAAGACCCCACTCAAGAAGACCATCTGAAGGCCGTGCTTCGAGGGATCAGAAAGCATCAGGTCGAAAAAGGATGGTCGCCGAAACAGGCCCCAGCCTTTTCCTTAGGACAACTCCTGGCAATGGTAAGAACCATGGGTGGTTCTCTACATGATCTACGTGACAAGGCCTATGTTCTCCTGGGCTTGTTCGGGGCCTTTCGTCAATCTGAAATGACGGGATTGACGCTGGAGCAGTTCGAGTCCGTCGAGCAGGGATTGGTGATAAGAATGGGACCGACCAAGGGCGATCCTCTGGATGAAAGGCGCCGCTACAAGGCTATCCCCAAGGGGCGTGGAACTATTTGTCCGGTGGATGCGGTGCAAACCTGGCTTGAGCAGGCAGGCATCGAGAGCGGTGCGGTATTCCGAGGAATCGATCGGCATGGTACGATTTCGGACCAGGCCTTATCTCATACCACCACCAACCGGATTATCAAGAAATGGGCCGCCCGCGCCGGTCTTGAAGAACCGCAAAGATACTCCGGGCATTCACTGAGGGCCTCGTTCATCACCGTGGCGCGCGAACTCAAGATCCCCGATCATCGTATCGCCTTGCAATCTCATCATCTGGATCTGCGCGTGATTGAGACCTATTACCGACCGAGTATGGCGTTTGAGCAGAATCCCGCCGGGGAGGTGATGGCCGCTATGATCCAAGGTTTGGAGTATTGATTTTAAAATGCAGCTCTTTGACATTCGACTCGTCAAGATCAATCCCGACAAGAACCAATACCGTTTTTATCAGCTGGCGGTATGGCCCGATCTGTTTGGCGGTTTTTCACTGGTGCGCGAATGGGGCCGTATCGGCCAGTCCGGGCAACTGCGTTTTGACCCCTTTCCAACGGAACAAGCCGCGCGTGAGGCCTTAACAAACTTGGTCCAGCGCAAGTGTCGAACGGGGTACGAGGCGGTAAACCGCTGAGAGTGATCCATATTTTATAACGTTGAAGAAGGGGCCGGTCAGTACAGGGGTACTTTCGTTATAGGCTGTTGAAACCCAGGCCATTATTAGGTTTTCGTCTTCCCGGTAATTACCTGAATTCAGGTTAGACCATGACAGTGTCGGATTTCTTTTTCCGTATCTTGCTGAATTTGTTATTAAAAGTAAGGATCAAGTGGGTATGGTTTATGCTGTTTTTATTCCAAACCCTAGAGTATCAAAATACCCATAAAAGCCGCGATTTCGACCGCCTACTTTCGGTATAATGCATTCGGCATGCCCGTTTTTCAAGCATCTGTAGGTTGCTGGTAAATAGACGTGGTCTGTCCCCAATTATCCAGGAGGCGTTTAATCAGTCCCGCTCCCCTTTACAGGGCGAAAGGATTTGTGTGATGGTTATCGGCCGCGTTGCTAATCAATCTGGATTTTAGTCGTCAGTTGAAGTTACAGGAGGTAATTCATGGATTATAAAAACTTCATTTTTGCAGCTATAGCTGCTACCGCGCTTGGAATGGCCGATGATGCATCATCGGCGATTGATGGTTTAGTATTGGAATATAATTTTGACGAAGGGCCAAATGACAGCCTAGTAATCGACACAAGCGGAAACCATATAGACGCCATACTTGAAGATACATTGCATTACACGAAGCCCATTCAAGCGCCTGGTTATCGTAGTGGAGCGCTCTATTTCGATGGGACGAATAAAGTGATTAACATCGGTGATAATGATCTGCTCGATCTGCATCGCTTTACAAATATGGCATGGATAAAAATAAGTCGTGACAATAGTGACTTAACAATTGCCAATGGCGGTATTGCAGCGCTGCCTGCAGTGAACTTTGAAGTTATGGAGAAACTTGGGAGCTACTGGTTATATGTAGAGAGAAAATCGGGATTGCTGAGAGCTGGTGGTAGGTTTGATCCAAAAGGAAATTGCGAAAGAGAGAAGAAAGTTCGCGTAGATGGCGATATCATCGAGCGCGAGGTTTGGACGCATGTGGCCAGTTCGTATGATGGCCAGTACCTTCGAATCTTCATTAACGGGAAATTTAAAAGGCAACTTTACGTTCCAGCGAACAGCAAATGTGATACTGATCACCCACTAACTGTTGGAGCCAAGTATACCCCATTACCTGTATTTAATGTTAGGGGCAGGTTGGTGTCGCCGGACGGGGTAATTCAAAACCCAATGAATGGGTTCATCGACGAAGTACGGATTTACGATCATGCGTTAAGCGCAAATGAAATACAAGAAGTAATGGGTATTGCAGGACCCGGTGCTGGACCGCCCAGCGCAGGACCCAGTGATATACCGAAGAACTTCACTGGCACCAGTGTTTCCAAAAAGAAAATTACTCTGAGTTGGGAGGGCGTCGATGGGGTGAGGGGATATACTATTCAATGGAGAAAAGGATCAAGTCGAAGATGGAAAAGAATTAGCGTTCAAGCGGGCACAACCAGTTTTACTCATAAAAAACTAAAGCGTAGGACTGTGTATCAGTATCGTATCCGCGCGAATGGATCGAGCGATGCGGGTGGGAGTTCTGACTGGTCTTCGATTATCTCTGTGAAAACAATACTATGAGACAGAGCCACGTTCTCAGACCTTGCAGGGCATTGAATAAATAGATGTTCATCAATTAATAGATAGTCTATTCCAATCTCAAGTGAGCTATAATGGCGGAGGTCTTCGGGGGCCTCCGTTTTTTTTGTTTTGAAAACATAGAGCACCCACATTGTTTCTGTTTAGTTATTTGTCAGTGGTGGATTAAAGCAAACGTTATCTTTAGTTGTTGTTCAATATAATCAAACATACTCTTCCAGTGTGCCTAGGTTATCACTTTGATAACCAAAAAATATAATATAAAAAAATAATAAAATCATCGGGTTATATATTATTTTCTGTTTGTTGAGGGAATTGGTACGCTCCCTGCAATGCTTCGGTCAAATTCAAGTAATTCGTTGATTTATTCCACTGACCTATAGCGACACAGGTGATTGTATGGAAGGGTTAGAAATCATTAACTCACCGATCAAATCCAGCACGGACAAGCTCATCGCTGCCCTCGCCTTGGTCATTTTTTTCCCCTTGATGGTGATTATCTCGCTGCTTATCAAATTCACTTCCCCAGGGCCGGTGCTGTTCAAACAACAGCGCAACGGGTTCAATGGCACCGTGATCGAGGTGTGGAAGTTTCGTAGCATGGTTGTGCACCGAGAGGGCGTCGATCAACTGAGCCAGGCGACCAAGCATGATCCTCGGATCACGCCGATTGGCCGCTTGATCCGCCGTACCAGCATCGATGAACTTCCGCAGCTATTCAACGTGTTGCGAGGGACCATGTCTCTGGTAGGGCCGAGACCTCATGCCGTAGCACACAACGAGTACTACGCAGAGAAGATAGGCTCGTATACTGCCAGGCATCAAGCTAAGCCAGGCATGACGGGATTGGCGCAAATAAAAGGGTTCCGTGGCGAAACTGAAACCCTGGATAAGATGATCGGCCGTGTAGAGCACGATATCGATTACATCCGTTGCTGGAATCCATGGCTAGACCTGAAAATTCTGTTTCTAACGCCTGTTTCACTACTGTCGTCAGACATTTATTAGGCATAGTAAGCACGAAGCCGTCACCAGCCGCCACATGAGCTATCTCTAATATTCCATCGAGACCTCACGGTACAATCACCACCTTTTCAACACGGCCTTAACACTCAAAATAATGAACCCACTTATGCTCAGGAAAGTGGACCCATTAAGGGCGCAGAAGAAGTTGGGTCTATCTGGATTTCCCAATAGATTTGTATTGAATTTAGGCATTTATTCGCCCTGCTCAGTAGGTGGTTTTTAGCGTTTGTTTTGCTCATTTTCTTTTTATTCAAAAAAATTGTTATTGTTGCGCCGCAGGCGAGTTCCCGCACCACTGACCTATCACGGCGCAGTGTGGGCAAAGGGTGAATTCGTGTGGTCAACCGGTGGACAACAGGGATGTTGTCCATGGGTTGTCCATACATTCCGAAGGAAATTCACGCTTTGTCCACACGCAGACCGTCCACAAATACCGTTGTTGGAGCCCTCGATATTCCAGCACCATTCCAAGCAAGTTG
>JAAEPA010000794.1 GCA_024222475.1 Gammaproteobacteria bacterium
ATGTCGCGATTCGGGGTGCGCTGTGCTAAATCGTGCACAAGTGAAATGTAGAGCACTATTGATCAGTAGCGCAGTGGCACTCACATGACAGTTCGGAACGACGTCGATGCAGCCGGTTGCAAGAAACGCCATGCATCAACTAACATCTATAGTGGGCAAATCGGGTGGAATTTGTCACCTGATTTATCCGCGTTGTCCCTAGTATCGAAGACGAGTGAGGCGACTGATAAACGAAACTGCAGATTGAGCGGAAATAATGCAAAATTTTTGGAACCAGCTCACTTCGGTGATTGGGCCTTCAGCGTTTTCGACAGGGCTGATTATGGTCTCTGCACTGTTCATGCTTTTAGCGTTGGGCATTAAGCGGGACCTTCATGTGCTGGGACAGACGATAACCGTTCCAAACGTCATCAGAGCACGCATCGTTTTTGCCTCCATCTCTTTTGTATTGCTTGGAGTCGGCATCGCGCTTGCATACCTGTTCAGTGATTTTAAGGAAGCCTACAGAGCCTTGCCGATTTACCTGGGTGGCGACGCCAAACAGATCGCGACGGATGGCGAAGACATTTATGTGCTCAGGATGGTTGGTAATATCGAACGTGTTGCCGATCCTAACGATCGTGAACTCGTCGACAGTGGAACAAACACTCAGGATATTATCTCATCAGGCGGCCGGCTGTGGATTCTGAAAAACTCCGGTCAGCTTCACGTCTATTCGCGGCTCAAGGAAAGTTACGCTCCCCAGAAACCGCGCTTCAAACTCATCGACGACACACTTCAGAAAACGCAAAAAATCGTGCCGGTTGGAGATTCTGTATACGTCCTGAAAACTCAGGGGTCGCTGTGGAAAATCCAGCCACGCCATATTGAAAAGACGTTTAACACGTCAACACCGGCGTTTATTCTGATTATGGAGGCGGATCCTGATGACCGGTCGAGTCAGGTCGCCGATATTTCATCTTCAGGCACGGCATTATTTGTGTTGACAAACGACGGCAACATCCACGCCTACGAACCCAATACCGACCAGCCGCTCACCAGGATTTACGACGGCGCAGATGCCCTTTCGATAGAGGCGGACGGCAGCACTGTGTATTTCAGGCGCAACGACAAATCGGTCTGGAAAATCGGCAAACGCCAAGTCGAAATAATCATGAAACAGCAGACCGCCGAGGATCTGATTTCTGATGCGGGAACTCTGTATATCAGGACACAGGACGGCCGGGTTTACCGATACCAGACCTCCGCTTCAGAACCACTGAGGCTGATCGAAGAAGCTGGTGCAGAGGTTCGCAGAATTCTAGTGAACGGGGGCCACCTGTTTGCGATCAATAAGGCAGGTAACGTGGTCCGGTTCTCTCCGTATATTCTCAAGAGATCAAACTGATAGTGCAGATCAGATCGGCGGCCATAGGTGGTTATCGGCCAATTGGAATCGTGTCGTAAATCGGACGTTCATCGAATACGGCCGAAGTCACTTTGTCCGCTGAGCCGCCTTTCATGCTTCGAAATTTGGATTCGGAGCAGTGTGCGTTGCAGCGAATTGGCACTTTGAGCCCATTACAGACATTGTGGCGAACGGTCCGATATTTTCACTGGAGTGCAGCGATCAATCTGGCCGCGGGTGGACTAGCGAAGCAATTGTCAATCAGGAGCTCGGCACCAGTTCCGGCGTGCCGTCCTCACCAATCTGTATTTTGAACACCTTGTTATTTTGCACGTCCTCCAACGACGCCTCGACCGTCTCCTGCGCGACATTGGACTCAGATGGGACATAGGACAGTCTGATCACCCGGTTCTGATCTGCATCGCCCGTGACCGGAACAAGTATTTCATAATCGAACAAGTTCTCCCGGCCGCTATCGGAAAAGAAATAATAGATGGTACGTGTATAAAGATCCTCGTCGCGCGGTAACAGGAGATCGTCCGATTTCAAGCTTTCGATCTTAAATGAGATGTATTCGCGCCGACTGGGAACGTTTCCGTAAAGCCACCAGGACACCGAGATCAATATAAGGGCAAACCCGGAAAACCACGCCAGATAGTACACTAATTTGCGAGCCCGCAGCTCTTCGGCACTGGGCTTGGGAGACGTGCGCGCGGCGACTTCAGCATAGTTTTCATTCGCCCGTTTCGTCAGGTAGATCAGGACGAAAATGGCAAACATGAAAGGTCCATAGTCAAATGCCAATCGCGTTAACTGCTCAACGTAATCCATCAGACCAATCTCCATGTTGACCGCGTTCGGGTTGCTCTACCTCGAATAAGTACAGCAATAGAGCTCTAGATTGTCGCAGTACGCGCCGCTGCAGCGCAGCCCGGATGCAAATTCATTTGCCGAGCAACTGGCAGAAGCAAGGCCCTCTTCTGAAAACGGTTGTAAGTACCGGCAACTCCCAGTGTTCTTGAGATGTGGCGAAAAAACGAAGTTAATGGCCAATTTGTCGCAATACTTGCCGTTGCATGACAATCCTGAGATGAAGGCACCAGGGTGAATCCGCTGGCGATCATTATTGCTACCTTCTTCGGAGAACCACTCCGACCACTGGAATTTGGCGTCCCGGTCGTGACCTTGCAAATATGGACAGCAGGTCAGGCTTTTATTGTCGCAATAGGGACCGTTGCATTTCACGGCACGAACAGCAAAACCGGTATTGCAAAATGCGCTTTGGTTTTGTTCCTCAGAGAACCATTGCGTCTCGTAACATGCCTGAGCTTGCGCCAGCGACAGCCACAGCAGGGGAGTAAGCAGCACAGACGCACCGTGCAAAGCGCATCGGATTTTGAAGTTTGCTGGCCGTGCAATTACACGTAACTCAAATATCCGTATGGCATTTGTCAGTATCGACCAAAAACACCACAACATAATAATTCTTCTATGCTTAAATTACACTTTAGATGAAATAAGCAACGACGCAATTGATGTGCATCATTGGGATAGTGAATTAGGACGTGGACTCATAAACTCGTAGCCACAGCCTGATTGCGGTGAGCTTGACGGATGCAAGGAAGTTGACAGCGTGTTTCTCGTAACGCGTAGCAATGCGCCGACTGTGCTTGATCCGGTTGAAGAGCCGCTCGACATGATTTCGGTGGCGGTAGAGATAGGGACTGAAGCAGATTGGTTCACGCCGGTTCCGACGGGGCGGGATGTTCGCCCAGCCTCCACGTGAGCTGACGAACACTTTTATCTCAGCTGCGTCATAAGCCTTGTCGGTGAGCACCATTCCGCCGTTTGGCAATCCTTCGAGGAGTGCGTACGCCGCCAAGCTACCATGCTGCTGACCGCCTGTGATTGCAAAGTGTAGAGGCTGATTGTTGGCGTCGACCACGGCATGAATCTTGGTCGTCAGCCCTCCACGAGAACATCCAATGCCCTCACTGGCGCTATTGTGGGTGCAACTCGCGTTTGATGGGCAGGACAATCGTGCTGTCGATCATTTGAACCTCGGCGTCGTCCCGATGCGAAATGGCAATCAGGATGCAATCCCAGACGCCTGCGCGACGACACCGAACAAACTGGTTGTAGGTCTTATATTGGCCGTAGTGCTCGGGCAGATCGCGTGTTCAAGACTCCTTTTTGGAGCTTGAATCACGTCGAAATGCCCAAGATCAATGTCTGCTTCGCCTTCAACTACAATGATCTGATCTGGGAAGTCAGTCGACCGCGTGGAGCCCGAAGCCAACACTGTCTCGGCCAAAGTTTTCAATCGCAAAGGACTTTTGCACGCTTGAATCACGTCTAGCTCAGGTCGCCGATTCCCCAAAAATCGTTTGTATCGGCATCAGCATAGAAACCTTCGAAGAAATCCTCGGGGCGTGCTGACTTTAGCCCGGCATCAGTTTGGCAAATCAGGTGATAGTGGTAGTCAATGTAGATGGTTACATATAGCGAGAAATCTTCGCTGCAAAGCTCGACAAGGGCGACATTTTCACTGTCGCCGGAAAGAGCCCCAGACTGAATCAGGCAGGGATCCACTCCAAAGTGACTTGCCGTGACTACTTTCGAATGGCCAAGCGTTGACAAAAACCGGCCCATCGAAAGCTCCAAGAGTGGGGAAGCATAGCCTTCGTCTGGCAAAAGGATACCTTTTTCTTTGCAAAGACTTAGCAACTTTGATGTGCTTTCGGGATCAGCATATTCTGGTGCGATTCTCCTTGATCCGGTCAGTCGTAATGCTTTGTTCACGTATCGGATCGAAGGAAATCCACAGAGCTTCGCAATATCCGACCGCGACACCCCACACTTTGCCCCACATCGCTTGGCATCGATCTCATATTCCTCTGGAACTGGTTCTCCAAAATCGGAGGGCGCGAAGCCAGGGACCCGCAGAGACGGATTAAACGCAACAAACACAGGCTGGAACTGGCCGTCAAACCAGCGCAGATAAGGCGTTTCATCTCCTTCAGGATATGCAAATGGCATTTTTTCCGGGACGTTGACCAAAATATCCGTGTTTCATTTGGTAGAAATTAAGTTGCGGTATCAAATTCGTCTCGGTGCTATCGAAGTATAAAATTGCCAACTAATGAACGGCGGCATTGTCCGGAGGCTGTGTGAAAACGCAGTC
>JAAEPA010000795.1 GCA_024222475.1 Gammaproteobacteria bacterium
GCCAAATTCTCCTCGGTCACCATCGCCGAGTCCGCCACATAGATGAAGGCCTCATCGGAGATACCATGCTGGTTCATGTGCCGGGAGACTTCGCTGAGCACGCGGTGATTGATCTTCTTGTCCGATGCGTTGCCGTCCTCCAGTTTGCCGACGATCGGCACGTTCCCGTCCACGCACAGCAGTGACAACACAAACTGCTTGAGATCCGGTCGTTTGTCCTTGCTGTAGCCGTGAACAATCTTGAACGGTGCATTATCTGCGGCATTTAAGTATTCACCATACACGTTCACCGAGGTTGTATCGAAATGCACATGCTTTGTTGACAGGGGAAAGCGTTGTAAGGCACGAACCGATAACGCGGAGAAGATCTTTTGTGTTCCGACGTTATAAAGATGATCCATTACTCGCCCCACGTTGTCGTCATTGAAATACCCCGGAGGGATCTCTTGACCAAACAGTAGTTCCCGATCACAGTCCTCAAACGCTTTTTCCAAATGGTAGAGCGGTGAACGCCCGGAGAGCGTATCGAGTACCAACCCCAAGACGATGATGCCGGGCTCTACATCCATCTCTACCGGTACCAGTTCATTGACAATCTCGACCAGACCCAAACTACGTAAATAATGGGCGATAATCGGTAAGTGGTCGACCCGCGCTGCTGTGATCGTTTGAGCCTGATTTCTTACCTGTCTTTCGAAGGGTACTGCCATGACATCTCTCCTGAAGAAAAAAGGGAGAAATCTCACGAAGCAGGCCACTGACGCTGATTTTGACAGATTGTAGAGGCTGTGTCCCGCTTTTTTTAAGCCGCAAATGGAATGGGCTGTTTGACTGTTTACATCATTGAAATCTTGTCGCTATCTGCTGCGATAAAATATCGATCTGTCTCGATCTTGCGTGCGGAATGTAAGTTATACGGCCCACGGGGGTTCTCCTTGGGGCTGTCGGCGTAGTAATCCTCGGCGTACCAGTCCCCGGTCCACTCCCACAGGTTCCCATGCATATCGTACAGGTCCCACCCGTTGGGCGTCTTTCCCCCAACCTGATGCGCCTGGCC
>JAAEPA010000796.1 GCA_024222475.1 Gammaproteobacteria bacterium
AGATGTATTACGAGCAACTTATGCAAGCATTGATTATGCTTCGGATGAGGCAGAATACCCCACCTTAGTCGATTTCATGGGTTTTCGGACGAACAGTGAAGCAAATGCTCAGTTTATGATTACTGATATCCCAGAAACATTGTCACCAATAGTGAATGAAGGCATGGATAAACCCATTACTCTAAGGCCTTTTTCGCTAAACAGAAATTTAGATGACGTAGACATATTCTATGCTCACTCTGGCAAGAACGATGAGTTTCTTGTTGGTGTGTTGGGTTTTTCTAAGGGTAATTATGCAGGCATCATAATTGTACATAATTTTAACCTAGGCGCCGACCTGTCTGAACAACTCATTGAATTTGGTTCGCTTTATGTACAAAAATTGGGTTAGTATTCCATAACATCCCAGATGAGCGCAGAATTGTCCATCCAGAAGGAGGAAAAATGAAAAAGTTAGCGCATTGCTTAGGAGCGATAAGTATCGCCTTTTTATTGGCTATTTGCTTGATTATCACCATCAAATCTACCGCGGCGAGCAATTATGAAATTAACGCTTGTACGCCTGCCATCTCTCTGATTGATGTGCCCCCTTATGGCAGCTTCAATAATCTACAAGGGCAGGCCGACTGCATCAACGATCCGGCTAACTACCGCGTGACTGTGTACATCTACGTCGCCGGTTGGTGGACCAAACCGTATCTCAACGCCCCTTTAACCGTCATCCAGCCGGACGGAACCTGGACAACAGACATCACCACCGGCGGCAATGATGAAGAGGCGACGAAAATTGCCGCCTTCCTGCTGCCGGTCGGGTATACGCCGCCCCTTATGAATGGCGGCGCCCCTTTACCGGCCGACCTGTTTACCAATGCCGCAGATTACACCCACGTAGAACGCACCGCACGCGAACTGGATTTCAACGGCCGTACCTGGCGCGTCAAAGACAGCGATTACCTGGAAGGGCCTGGCCCCAACTACTTCAGCGACGATCCTCAGGATGTATGGGTGGATGGCGCCGGCAAGCTGCACATGCGTATCGCCCACCGCAGCAGCGTCTGGTACAGCAGCGAGGTAATTACGGAAGAACCGTTGGGATATGGCCTGTACACGTTCCATGTCCTCGGCCCGATAGACCAGTTAAACGAAAACATCGTCTTAGGCCTTTTCACCTGGGACAGTGTGGCTCCGCCGGATGCTTACAGCCGCGAGGTAGACGTGGAATTCTCCCGCTGGGGCAACCCTGCGGCCGTGGAAAATGCCCAATACGTCCTCCAACCGTGGAATCAGCCGGGCAATCGCCACCCATTTTCCCTCACACTGCCGGTCACCGAATCGCTGCATCTGTTTGATTGGCAGCCAGATTTTGTTCGTTTTGCCTCTTACCAGGGCAATCAGCCGCTGCCCGGTAACCTGCTGCATACCTGGGTGTATACCGGCAGCGATATACCTGTAGCTGATGATAGCAACGGCCGTATCAACCTTTGGCTGGTCAATGGCGTACCCCCTTCCGATGGGCAGGAAGTGGAAATTGTCGTTGAAGCGTTCACCCACACCCCGCGGCAAACTGCCATTCATGTAGCGTCCGGCGGCAGCGACCAGATCGGCTGCGGTAGCACAGTCTGGCCTTGCGCCACCATCCCCTATGCCCTCCATCTGGCCCAAACCAACGACGCCATTCAGGTGGCCGAGGGCACATACACCGGCACAGTGGTATTAACCAAATCGGTCCAGTTGTTAGGCGGTTACGATCCCATTAGCTGGACGCGAGACATCACCAACCATATCACCTCGCTCGACGGGCTGGACGCTGGCCCGGTGATTCAAATTACCAACGGCAGCACAGCCACTGTAGAGGGTTTCCATATAACAAACGGTCAGGCATCTTACGGCGCCGGGATTTACATTAGCAGCGCTTCGCCGACCGTCTCTCACAATCATATTTATGGCAATGCAGCCACTTTCGGGGGCGGTATCTATGCGACGAATAGTGACAACAACGCCATCAATGACAACAACATCTATCAAAACACAGCCAGCAGCGGCGGCGGTATGTATCTGACCGGGGGAACGTCATCGCGCATCACAAACAATCAAATTCACAATCATACCACGACCGGCAGCGGCGGCGGCATTTATATCGCCTCTGGCTTTCCCATCCTGCAAAACAACCAGATTACAGATAATCAAGTCACCGGCTACTATCATGGAGCCGGTATTTACATTGGGTCCGGAACGCCGTTCATCATCAGCAATACCATCGCTACGAATAATGCTTTAGGCTGGGGCGGCGGCGTTTATATTGGCGGCGGCACGCCGTTTATTGGCTACAACAACATTCACCACAACCAGGCCGGCCGCTCCTGGTATACGGGGCCTACAGGCGGCGGCATCCAGGTTGAAGGGGCCTATGGGGGAGCCATTCACCATAATCACATTCACCATAACACGGTCTTTGGCAGAGGGGGCGGCGTTTTCTTGAAGAGCGCTACAACTGTGGCCGATAATCTCATAGAATATAACTCAGCCGCCGTAGGCGGCGGTATCAGCGTCTGGGGCAGCAGCGCGGCCGGCACAATCAGCCGCAACGTGATTCAGCACAACAATGGGGAAGGTATTCATCTCTGGTATTGGGCCCATCCAACTGTTTCCTTTAACCGCATCACCAACCAGAACGACAGTGGTATTTTCGTCGAGAATGTGGCTTACCCGGTAATAGATGGTAATGTAATCATGTCCAACACGGCCCCCAATGGCGGCGGTATCCGTGTGCAAGGCAACGCCGCCCCCACGCTTCGCAATAATGCTATTGTCAGCAACACGGCCGCGACGGCCGGCAGCGGCATTTACATCTCCGCCGCTTTCCCCCAACTGCGACACAATACCATTAGCGGCAACAGTGGCGGAGACGGCAGCGGCATTTATGTTGCCAACGCTACCATTAACACTCTGCTCAATAGTATCGTGGCTAATCAGGCTGTGGGCATCGTGGCCGACAGTGGCGGGACGGTGATGGTAGACGGTGTTCTCTGGCACAATAATGGCGCTAATACCGGCGGCCTAGGTAGCGTTACTGTAGCCAATGCGTATGGGGGCAACCCTTCTTTTGCCGCCGACGGCTATCATCTGCTGCCAAGCTCTCCGGCTGTTGATTTAGGCATAAATGCCGGCGTGACCGGCGATATTGACGGGGAAACCCGGCCGGCCGGCTCTGCGCCTGATCTGGGCGCTGATGAGTTGTACGTGCCGCCAGCCAGCCTCGTTCTCACCGGTCCCGCCAGCGGGGAAACCGCGCAAAGTTATACTTTTACAGCGACGGTGTTTCCTACTACTACGACCACCCCTCTTGATTACTGGTGGCAGGCAAGCGGCCAATCGCCCATCACGCACACAGGCGGTTTGACGAACACGGCCGTCTTCACCTGGAACGTACCGGGCGTCAAGCATATCACCGTCACGGCCGCCAACAACGGCGGCATGGTGACCGGTACGCATACTATCGCCATCACTACCAGCAACCACCCTCCAACGGCCGGGGATGATACAGCGATAACGCCGGAAGACACGCCCGTCGCCATTCTGGCCCTGGCAAACGACAGCGACCCAGACGGCGATCCATTGACCATTGTCACTGTGGGCAGCCCGCTTCACGGCACAGCCGGTACAGACGGCCTGACGGTCGTTTACACCCCCACTCTCAATTATCACGGCCAGGATGTGTTTGCCTATACCATTTCTGATGGCGTACTCACGGACACGGCCGTTATCACCGTGACAGTCAGCCCGGTCAATGATCAACCCGCCGCGGCGAATGATACGGCCGTGACGGATGAGGATACGGCCGTAACCATCCCTGTTCTGGACAATGACTTCGATCCCGATGGGGATGCACTCACTATCGTTGGCGTCGGCGTCCCGGCCAACGGCGTCGCCCATACCAATGGCGCGACAGTCGTTTACACGCCCACACTCAATTTCAACGGACAAGATGTCTTCACGTATACGATAAGCGATGGTCTGTTGACGGATATGGCCGTTGTCACCATCACCGTCAACCCTATCAATGATCCCCCCGAAGCGGTCGCTGACACAGCCAACACCCCCGAAGACACGACGCGCGTCGTCACCGTGTTGGGCAATGATAGCGACCCAGATGGTGATGTGTTGACGGTCACGGCCGTAAGTGATCCGGTCAATGGCACGGCCGTCACCGATGGCGCGGTTGTTACCTATACGCCCGCCCTCAACTTCAACGGCCAGGATGTGTTTGCCTATACCATTTCTGATGGCGTACTCACGGACACGGCCGTTGTGACGGTAACAGTAGGCGCGGTGAACGACCTGCCCGTGGCCCATGATGATGTTGCCAGTACGGATGAAGATACGGCCGTGACCATCCCCGTCCTGGATAACGACTTCGACCCCGATGGCGATACGCTTGCTATCATCGGCATCGGCGCCCCGGCCAACGGCGTTGCTCATACCGATGGCATAACAGTCGTTTACACGCCCACACTCAATTTCAACGCTCAGGATATCTTTACTTACACAATAACCGATGGCGACTTGACGGATACAGCTTTTGTTACCATTACGGTGACGGCCGTGAATGACCCGCCTATCGCCGTTGACGATACGGCCAACACGCCCGAAGATACGCCCCGTAATATCGTAGTTTTGGGTAATGACAGCGATCCGGATGGGGATGTGCTGCTGGTAACGGCCGTCAGCGACCCGGCTCATGGCACGGCCGTCACCGATGGCTCCCTGGTTACATACACGCCAGATGTAAACTTTAATGGCCTGGACTTCATCACCTATGTTGTGTCCGATGGTGTATTGACGGATACGGCCGTTATCACGGTGACAGTTGGCGCTGTCAATGACACGCCCATAGCGGTTGATGATACCGCAGAGACAGATGAGGATACGGCCGTGACCATCCCCGTTTTGGTTAATGACAGCGATCCGGACGGCGACACATTAGTCATTGCCGATGTTGGCGCGGCCCAACATGGAGCAGTTAGCCTGACGGGTACGGCCGTGACCTACACACCTAACCCTGATTTTTATGGCACAGACACGTTCACGTACACCATTTCTGATGGTGCATTGATGGATACGGCCGTCGTAACCATAACGATTCGGCCGGTGAATGACGCCCCTGTCGCTGTGGATGATACGGCCGTGACTGATATGGGTACGGCCGTGACTATTCCCGTCCTGAATAATGATAGTGACCCGGACGGGGATGTGCTGACGATTACGACTCTGGGACTGGCTCAAAATGGCGTCGTTCATTTGGCAGGTACGGCCGTTGTTTATACCCCCACAACCGGTTTCTTTGGCACAGATACGTTCACTTACACCATTTCGGATGGTGCGTTGACGGCCACGGCCGTGGTGACAATCACTGTCAATCAGACAATGCACGATACTCTTTTCTTGCCGATGATAATCAATAACCCTTGACCAGATTTCTGTAAGTGGGTAGATATTGGCTGATGTATGTTTCTATGTGACGACAGCGAATATGAGAAAGGAACGAATGGGTAACGGCCGTTCACCCCCTCACCCTTTCAAAAATCAACCCAATTACACAAA
>JAAEPA010000797.1 GCA_024222475.1 Gammaproteobacteria bacterium
CGTAGCGTGACTCCTCGTTGTCATCGGGGCAACTCGAAGACGCTGGGGCAACTTTTACGGGGTCGCCCAGTGAGGACCCTCACGCTGGTAAATGTGGGGAATTGACCCCATCGCGACAACGGGGGGGCGGAGGACATCCTCCGCCCTACCCTCTTCTATAAGACATCGTGACACCGCACACGGCCCGTAACGGGGAAATCGCACGGAAGAATATAAAACCCTGAAAGGGTGCGTGAGCCGCCATGGCTCAGTGCTTAGTCGATAAAACGGTAAGGTGATGAAAGGAGGACAAACAAGAAACACCGAAGCCTACCTGTGCGGGTCCACGCCTGTACAGAACACTCTGCTCGAACCTTGCGTCTACCAGCAAGGGTACGAAGCTAGGGCCGTTTCCGCCGGAGAGTCCGGAGAAGGGGCGGTCACGAAGGAGCCAGGCAGAGTGACTTCGGGAGACGGCATTTCGGCCTACAAGGTGTGCCAGTTACCGCCCTTGAATGAAGCACCGGGGACCAAACCCTGCGGGTCCCTCCGGCGCCGGCGATGTGGCTATCGGCGCTGGACCTTGTGGGTGATGCATGCCCTCCGCCTGAGGAAAATGGCACTGAGTTATACCGGTGAGGTTCCACGTCGTCCGTATGTTCGGTAAGCCGAGCCTATAAGCCACGGGTGAAATGGCGCTGCAATGCGACGGTGGGGAGAAGGATGTCTGGACCGCCTCCTCTTCAGGGACTACAGCAGATCCGGAGTAGCTAAAATCGTCACGAAAAGGGACAACAGTGAAAGGAGAAACCGTAGACGACGGACAACGGCACTGATTACACGCGGACAGTTAGCACCTCTGGCTAACGCCACAAAATGGCCCTCCCTGGCTCTTGCAGGGAAACCCGGAAACTCGCTAAGGAACATCCTCAAACGGATCAGCGTCCCGAGCTCCGTGGTTGCAATACGCGACAGACACACCATGACCATGGAACGAAAAGTGCATTCATTGACTGGCAGGATCACCTTGCCACTAATGAACCAGGCCTTTAAGGCAGTGAAGCGGAATCGCGGGGCTGCGGGAATCGACAAAGTGAGCATCAAGATGTTTGACGCGAACCTAGCCGATAATCTGGTAGCCCTGATGCGGGATCTGAAGTTCGGAACCTTCCGACCTTCCCCCCTGCGTCGGGTCTACATACCCAAAGGTCCCGGTTCGAAGAAGCTTCGCCCGTTGGGCATTCCAGCGGTTCGCGACCGGGTTGCTCAGGAGGTACTGCGCAGACTCCTGAGCCCGATCGTCGAACCGGATTTTCACGAGGCGTCCTTTGGATACATCCCAAAGCGAAATTGCCATCAAGCGATCGAGCGGATATTGAAGTTTCATAGCGAGGGATATCGGGTCGTTCTCGACGCCGATATTACTGGCTTCTTCGACAATATTCTACACTCGATCATCATGGCATTCCTCGCGGCGAAAGTGGCGGATGGGAACATCCTGCGCTTGGTCGAGAAGTTTCTCACTGCTGGCGTAATGGAGAACGGTATTTTCAAGCCAACGACGGTAGGGACGCCGCAAGGCGGCGTTATCTCTCCCCTCTTGGCTAACATGGTTCTCAATCACTTGGATTGGAAACTTGAAGACGCCGGCTATCGCTTCGCGCGGTACGCCGACGACTTCGTCATCGTTTGCCAGACGCGACAGCAGGCACAAGAGGCACTGAAGCTCGTACAACTTGTGCTGACGGATCTGGGGCTGAGTCTCAGCCCTGAGAAGACGAAGATCGAGACCTACGGGAAAGGTTACAATTTCCTGGGATTCTTCCTTTCGTCCAGATCTCGACGCATGGGGAGCAAGGCAGTGCAGAGGCTCAAAGCTAAAGTGCGAGATCTCACCATTCGCAAACACAACTTGGACCAACACGTCATCATGAAACTCAACCGAATCCTCAGGGGAACGGCACAGTACTACGCGACCAGCTTCTCAACGTGTCGGTGGCTATTCCAGAAAATCGATTCTTGGATACGTATGCGCTTACGCTGCATGAAGCTCAAGCGCAAGAACTACAACGACAACCGGAAGCTAAGGGTCAAGTACTTTCGCCGTAAATTCGGATTGCTCACACTGGAGGAATTCTGCACAACTCAGAACCTACATGGCGAAGCACGTAGCGTGACTCCTCGTTGTCATCGGGGCAACTCGAAGACGCTGGGGCAACTTTTACGGGGTCGCCCAGTGAGGACCCTCACGCTGGTAAATGTGGGGAATTGACCCCATCGCGACAACGGGGGGGCGGAGGACATCCTC
>JAAEPA010000798.1 GCA_024222475.1 Gammaproteobacteria bacterium
ATATCAATGCGCTAGCGTTGATTTGGCAGCGAGGGAAATATTTCGCAGCCAAGAGCCCTGTAACTCACGGAAATTACGGTACTTTCTCTCGTTTCGGTCGTAGATCGCAACACCTTTGTCGGACGGCTTGGGTCAGGCCTTGTCTTTTGACTGTTGCATAGAGGGCAAAAAGCAAGACGTGACCCATTTCGCATAGGCCTGATCGATCCCATGGAACTGCCGGGCGGCGTCACCTATTCACGAGGTAGGAGGTAGTGCTTCTTTGTGGTTGTCGGATTCGAGTGCGTACAATTCCTGTCGCATCGCTCTCTGCATCATCCTAGAATCCGCAGTTGACCGCTTTGTGCAAGACCTAAACTGATGAGATGCATGGAGAATCGTGCCCATAGCAGGTTCACCTGTTGGGTGATGGCCGCTACGGGGCGGATTGCACGCATGCGGCGGCACATGGCTGCGTTGCACCGAAAGGCTGCGCAATCCTGCTCCGCCTGCCGGCCCAGGGCGCACATCCTTGTGTGCTCGTGAAACCTACCCG
>JAAEPA010000799.1 GCA_024222475.1 Gammaproteobacteria bacterium
CATCCGCCAGGTCTGTGAGGAACTGGGCGTCACGATCGTCAAGGGGGTGCTATCGACCGACCATGTCCACATGTTCGTTTCGATCCCGCCACATCATTCGGTGAGCAACGTCATGCGCCGCATCAAGGGGCGCTCCTCGCGCAAGATACAGATGGAATTCCCGGACCTGCAGAAGCGCTACTGGGGCCGGCATTTTTGGGCACGAGGCTATTTCTGTTTCACAAGCGGGATGGTCACCGACGACATCATACTTCAGTACATCGAGAACCACGCTCCCAAACCTACCGGCATCAGCCGGTAGTGGTTTAGTTTCCATGCGTAGGGTTAGATCCTCCGTCTTCAGACGGACGGCTTCAGCGTGAGGCCAAAGAGGATGATGAGTAAACTCCAGAAACGAGAAAGCGGAATAGCCGAAGGCAGGCTTTCTCGTTTCTGGAGTTTACTCATCATGCCATATGACAAAGGCTGCCACACGATTTTTCATCACCGCTATCATCTCGTCTGGATCACCAAATATCGATACAAAATATTGAAGGGTAAAATACGGGACCGGGTGCGCGAGATCATCCGCCAGGTCTGTGAGGAACTGGGCGTCACGATCGTCAAGGGGGTGCTATCGACCGACCATGTCCACATGTTCGTTTCGATCCCGCCACATCATTCGGTGAGCAACGTCATGCGCCGCATCAAGGGGCGCTCCTCGCG
>JAAEPA010000800.1 GCA_024222475.1 Gammaproteobacteria bacterium
ACATCACCTTAGCATGACTGCGTACCCGCACCATGCGCCCGCCGAATTCGTCTTTCAACCGCCCATTTACCCGTGAGGTGACCCCCAATCACTAGACCACTAGGGGCGAGAAATAAGTTAATTTCCTGAGCTTTTTTTCAGTGGATTCTTATCCTAACTATTGTTGTAGTTGAGAGACCTTGCGTCAAGCACTTTCTTTCCCTGGCGCAGTGTGGGTAAGGGGTGAATGAGTGTGGGAATGCGGTGGGTAAAATCAAGCCTGCGAGATTTTATCCAGGGCATTTCCACACGGTTTCGCGTAGCGAAACATTCACCCCTTATCCACACGCAGTCCAGCATCGCAATCTTGATGTTATCCATAATGCACCTCGGCCGGTGTGGCGCCATCTAGGGCTTGGTGAGGGCGTTCATGGTTGTACTGGTCAAAGTATTCGCTGAGTCCTTTGTAGAGATCTGGCACGCTCTGGTAGTCATTGAGGTAGATGTTCTCATACTTCACACTGCGCCACAGCCGTTCTATAAAGACGTTGTCTAGTGCACGCCCTCTACCATCCATGCTAATGAGTATTTGTCGATCCAGCAGTACCTGGGTGAACTCCTTGCTGGTAAACTGACTGCCTTGGTCGGTATTGAATATAACGGGCTCTCCACGTTCTAGAGCACTCTCTAAGGCGTCACGGCATGGGAGGTAGTCCATGGTATTGGATAGTTCCCAGGACAGCACATAGCGGCTGTACCAGTCGATGACAGCCGTCAGGTACATGAAGCCAACGGCCATTGGAATATAGGTCAAATCGGTTGACCATACGAGGTTGGGCTCATGGATCTTCATCCCTCTGAGCAGGTAGGGGTAGATCTTATGCTGAGGATGCGGTTTGCTGGTATGAGGACCCGGCACGCTACCCTGCAGACCCATCAGCTGCATGAGTCGCTGGATCCGCTTATAGTTGACCGCGTGCCCTTGTCTGACCATCCAATCGGTCATTTTGCGATAGCCAAAGTAGCTGGTTCGCAGATACTGCTCATCAATGATGCGCATGTATTCCAGGTTCTCGAGACTCTCTCCTTGTGGCTGATAGTAGTAGCTGGAACGATTCAGGCCCAACAGGCGGCACTGTGATCGTATGCTCAATGACGCATGGGGTTCGACGATCATCCGCCTCCTCCCCGGCGAATTTGGCAGATTTTTTTTTCAACCAGTCCAGCTCCATTTTTAGCCGTCCGATCTCTTGGTACAGGGGTCCGGTGAGTTCATCCTCGCTCTTGGGCTTTTTCTTGGAGGG
>JAAEPA010000801.1 GCA_024222475.1 Gammaproteobacteria bacterium
AGGCACGCGGCCTGTAACTTCTCAATAATCCCGTGCACCGTATCAAATAGTACTGGACTCCGTTGTTGGAAGGGGCTACACTCAGCCCCATGGAAACGGTACTCACTATCCAAGGCAGACAGGTTGCTGCGCACGATCTCGGCGCCATCCTGGATCTGATTGCCACTCACCCGGATTGGCATCGTACCCGCCTATCCCAGGAACTCTGTCGGTACTGGAACTGGGTGAACGAGAAAGGCCAGCTCAAAGACATGGCCGCCCGCGCCTTGTTGCGAAAGCTTGACGGCATGGGATTGATTGCGCTGCCAGCCCCCGTGCGTTCCGCCAACAACGGCTTGCGCAACCGGCCAGTCGTGCTAGATTCCCTCGACCTGGAAGTGGCCCCGATTAAAGGCAGTCTATCGGACCTCCAACCCATCCGGATTCACCCCGCGGAGAGCACGGAGGAAACGCGATTGTTCCGCGGCCTGCTACAGCGGCATCACTATCTGGGATTCAGCGGCCCGGTCGGAGAGAATCTTCAGTATCTAATCCATGATCGTCATGGCCGCTTGCTGGGCTGTATGCTGTATGGCGCCGCTGCTTGGCGGGTGGCCAACCGGGACCGATTCATCGGCTGGGATGAAGCAGCTCGCCAGCGGGGCCTGTCTCGTATCGCCAACAATATGCGTTTCCTGATCCTGCCCTGGATACGGGTTCCCCACCTGGCAAGCCACCTGTTGGCGCTGACCCGTCGGTGCATCTCTACGGATTGGCAGGAAAAATACGGCCACCCGATTGTATTGTTGGAAACCTTTGTCGAACAGCGGCGTTTTGCGGGAACCTGCTACCAGGCGGACAACTGGATCCAGGTCGGTCGAACCCGTGGACGCAGCCGTAACCACAACAGTGGAGATCCCGGGGTCCCGGTCAAGTCGGTTTGGCTTTACCCGTTGTGTCGCGGATTTCGTCGCTTGCTCACAGCGCCGGCGAAGAGGCTGAAGTGATGGTATCCGCACTCGACAAAGGTGTACTCCCCGACATCCCGCCGGAAGAGCAAACGCCAGGCGTACGCCTGCTGTTGGCTACTATCGAAGAACAGCAAGAAACCATCCAGAGGCAACAGGCTGAAATCGAGGCATTGAAGGCCGAGGTCTCACAGATCCCCTTATAATCGGGCCATTTTCGACGACGTTCGCGTAAGATAGCGTAATAATAGTCTTATAGCGTACTTTCCGCGCCTTTAGATCAGAGCTTTTCGTGATTTATGGGGCGGCGTTTTGTTCATACCACGCACCAGAACTCACGCTCTGAGATATCGAGGTAGCCTAGAATTTTTAGCTGCGTGTCGGTTAGCTCGTCTTTGAATTCCTCGACCACTTGGCCGTCTTGAATAATGGAGTAGGTAGAAACGCCGTCGAAGAGATCAATAATTTTATTAGTTGTTGGGCGGTCCGCTTCGCGCTCCTCAGGATATAGCAAGAGACTCGCAATGCCGTCTTGAGCCATCTTTGATCGCACCTCTCGCTCTATGAGTGCCTGTAGCATAAGAGCAATAAAAAATACTAAGAGATTCGCTTCGATGCGCGTGACTTTTTTAAATAGCAATGGTGCGGCGTTATGGAAGCTCTTAAACTGACTGAAACGTTTCTCTAGGCGTGGTTGGAATTTGTACGACTGTAGTACCTCTTTAGCGTTGAGGGTCGAGTCAGTGCACAACAAAGGGAAGATGCCATCGAGTCTAGTTTCACGCTTCATGGCATCGAGTTTCCGCGTCCATGTAAGGGTATAGATCTTGCGTACTCGATTCTTGTAGCGAGTGTGCTTACCCGGACGGCCTTTGCCGATCTGTATCTTCTCACTGACCGTGCTCGGTGCGATGTGTAATGCCAATATATCGACGACTTCGTATCGTTGCAAGATGGTATCGGTAGCAGTCTCGATATCCTCTTTAGTTTTGAGTTTACGGGTATTGAGCCGCGAATTGAGGCGCAGTAAAGC
>JAAEPA010000802.1 GCA_024222475.1 Gammaproteobacteria bacterium
GCCCTCTATCTGCCCGTAAACTCCTCCTGGATTGAGAATCTTTCCTGCGTCATGAACGGCGATGAGTCTTTCCACTGTGACCTGGCCCGTCTCGCAATCCACTAGAACTTGTGCAATCTGGGTACAAAACTGAAAAATCTCACTGCTGTAGCGGTATGAGACCTTAGGGACATCAGTCGGGTATTCAAGGTGATACCGACTCTCTGCATGCAAGGGATAGCCCCAGAGATAAGCACGCTCAGCTAGACCTCGTACCGTGAGATCATGAGGCTCGTCATCAACATTCACTACCATACACTTTTTTCAGCCTGACAAAATAATAAAAATATGATGGCTATTCATATGGTTAACTCATGCAATCAGCTACTCTGGCATGGCGAAACGAAAGGTAGGAAGAGCGATACTCTCGCGTAAAAAGTGTTTCAATAAGCGTAACCCCAGCTGAAACAAGCTCAGATCGCAGCGATCCGTACGATGGAGCAGGCGCCGAACCCAGGGGGTGTCCTGAGCGAAGACGCCCAGGAAGACGATCCAGAGATAGGCCAAGCAGGTGGCGATCATCAGCCGTGCGAGGCGTTGCGGATCGGACAAATGACTCTTGTGCAGATGAAAGCCACGACTCTTTTGATCTGAGAAGAAGGTTTCAATGCGAAATCGCAAGCGATACCAATAACAGGCTTCTTCCGCGAGGGGTAAATTGGTGACCAAGTAGATCGGATCTTGGTAACCCTTTTCCCACCACGCTACCGCCTGGATAGGCCCATAGGCGGCCTCAGTAAAGTGAATTCCCGTGAGTTCGACGCAGTGGCCCGGCGCGGGGCACACATCTTGGATGGCAAAGCGTTCGCCCTGTTCAAACACCACCGCATTTTTTGCCGTCCGGCACACATATTTCCATCCCAACTGCTCCATCGTAGCTAAGAACTCGACACCATCAAACTCCCCATCGCCCAAACACACCACATCACTGCCTTCAGGAATCAACGACTTAACGCTATTGATCAGCTCTATATGCAAGCTCTCCGGAAAGTGCCCCTTCTTGCCCGTCTTCACCACCCACATCAGCGGTAATGCCCGACCCCGATAGCGCACACTGAGCATTAACGTCACACAGCCCCGACCGACCACACTGCCATCGATCACCAGCACCAGCGTTTGATGCGCTAAACTGGCCAGCAC
>JAAEPA010000803.1 GCA_024222475.1 Gammaproteobacteria bacterium
AGGCTGAGGTGAATCTTACCGGCCCCTGCCTCGGGATACTTGGCGATGAATTCCATAACGGCCTTGACATCTTCCTCCGGGATGGCCGATTCGCGAACCGTTCGTGCCACTTGACCGTTGCGCAGACGTTGGTAGCCGGATAGGGTCAGTCTTCCCTGCTTAAGCCGATCGTTGAGGGTGTGCCGGCTATACTTGTTGGTATGTTGCTCAATCAGATGGAGCATTTGCTTAACCTCTTCGGCGTTTTTTTTTTCGGGCCTTGCCCTTGCGCGCGGCCTCTTCAATCCGTTTTTCCGCCATCTTGACTTGAAGCTCGAGCCAGTCAATGCGCATGGCTTGTAGCTCGGAGAGGCGTTTGCTTTCAGCCAGTTCCCCGCGGACGTTTGCCACCTCCTCTGAGGGCTTGGGCTTGGCTTGGCGACCCCTTCGCCGTTGACTCCATGCTTCTTTCAGGGTGGCGCTTGCCTCGTTGCGGATCCGACAGATTCGCGAGTGGTGAACCCCGTATTGGTTGGCCAGTTCACGCGAGGATTTGTCGCTGAGGGCCACGGTAATCCGATCATCCAGGCTAAGTTTTCCCGCTGAGCGATCTTCCCTGGGCCCAGAGCACAACAATTGGTTGACATCATGGGTTCCTTTCAGGTCAAAGCGCTCGATGGCCCGATTGGGAAAGGCTTGACGTAACCCTTTGGCTGCCTCGCGTCCTGCTTCATCCTCGTCGAAGGCCTCCACCAAGACCGCCTTTGGCGGCAGCCAGTCCTCGGCTTTGGCGACGTAGTGGATGCCCGGCAATCCCAACACACACGCATTCTCTTCCAGGGTGAGCAGGCTCAGGGCATCGATGATCCCCTCGCAAAGGTAAATCTTGGCCGCTTCGGCCGACTTTTTCCAATCCAGGCAGAAGGGATACTGTTCTCCCAGCAGAAATTTCTGGCGCTTGGCCGACCCGTTGATTTTCCGGTTATACAGCGAACGCAACTCCCCTTTGGCATCACGAACCGCAAAGCAGCAGTAAGCGCTCCCCTGGAGGCGGTTGAGTACCACCACACCAGATGAGATCAGTCGCTCTACCAGCTCCGCAGCAATCCCTCGCCCGACCAGGTAGTCGCCGACAAGCGTCGTATCATGCTCGCAGAACTTCTTGAACAACCCCTCCAAGTCCTGTTTTTCCGGCCGCTCACAGGGTTCCCGTCTCTGGGCCAGCAGTCCCACTTCCTGCGCCATGCGCGTTGCTGTCCCAATCGCTCGCCCCGTATCATCATCGCCCTCGTATTCCATCACGGCATCGATCACCGTGCCGCCGCGCCCGCTGCCGTGATCGAAATATACCCAATGGCCGTCCGCCTCCCGACTCACATATAAGCTCGGCCTCTTTTCCTCCCGGAAGGGCGATCGCGCCACGTAATGCTTTCCCTCCTTTTGAAAACGGGTCTGCCAACACCGGCTCATAAACTCCCTCAGGTCAATCTGTTTCAATGCTTCGATCACTTCTGCCCCCTACTGATTTTTTTTCCAACCGCATTCTTCAAGCTGTTGTTTTCCTCAACCGGCTTGCCGTCCATCAGCACCGATAATTCCTCTTGCCTCTGACCGCTCACCACCAGCTTACGCTCGCCTACCCGACAGACGAAGTAGATCTGTCTATCCCGGTTTTCGCTTCTTCGGCACCTCGCTAGCTCCGCCTCGATCTCTTCATTCATGCCGAAGAATCGATCCGCGGGCACCAGGCCACCGATCCCCTGGTGCGGCCGCTCATAATTGTACCGGTTTTGCAGGTCTCTTATCCACAGTTGCGCCTCACTACTGTAATCCAGCGGGCCTCTTTGCCGTAACTCCTGACGCACCGTCTGATGCCACCTCTCCAGTTTCCCTTGATTCTCTTTTTTGTTCGGACCCGACGCGATATATTTCACGTCCAGATCGCACAGCAACTCTTCAAATCGCGTAAACCTTTGCCACGACACGAACTCCGACCCGTAATCCGTTAGTAGGCAGTCCATCACACCATAGCTTCGCACGGCTTCCTTAAAGATGTCGATCACCTCGTCCATTGTTTTCACCGCCACAAACTGACTTACCAGCACGAACCTGCTGAAGTCATCCAGTAACGTCACCAGATAGATCGTCATCGAGCTCGACAACTTCAAGTACATCAGGTCCATCTGCACCCCGGCCAACGGACTCGGGTACTCGAACCGTCGCCTATGGCCTGCCTCTTTCTCCCCTTTTTCTCGCTGCTTCACCAATCCTTTGCTCTTCATGTACCGGTAGATACTTGTCTGCGGCAGCAGAATCTGCTCGTGCCGCCACAGATACTGCTTGATTTTCAGCGGCCCCCACGTCTTGTTCTCCGCGGCTACCTCCAAGATCTTTTTTTGTTCCACTTCCGACAAGTTACTGCCCGCTACCTTGGCTACCTTCTTCTTGCCCCTTCGTTTCAGTTCCTCGATCCGGCTCGCATCCCAATCGATCGCAGTCCCCCAATACATCAGCGTTTGGTAGTTCACCTTGCAAATCACGCTGTACTCTTTGGGGCACATCCCTTCATATTTGCCCGACAGCAAGTACTCCTCCAGGAGCTGTTTCTCCTCCTCATAACTGTAGTGGTGCACCCTTTTGATTCTTGTCATCTCTTCCTCTTCTTTCTCTCTTGCTGTCGACTTTTTTCCTCCTCATACGAGCCGAATTTATTCTAAACAGGACAGAAAGCCTCCTTTATCGTAATCGAGCTGCCGCCGTTTTTCGAAAACATCCGCAAGCGCGTCATCAAATCTCCTAAGATTTACTTTACGGACACGGGACTTGCCGCTTTCATGTTGGGCATTCACACGGAAGAACAGGCGTTCCGCGATCCGTTGCGCGGAAACCTGTACGAGAACCTCGTGATCACGGAAATCATCAAGGGGGCACTGGGCAGGGGAATCAGGCCGGAGATCTATTTCTACCGGGACTCCCACGGCAACGAGGTCGACCTGCTGATCAGGGAAAAGGGGCAGCTCTTTCCGATTGAAATCAAGTCCGCCGCGACTATTTCCACCGATTTCGTGAAGGGGTTGGAGAAGTTCCGGTCCCTGGGGACAGGTCGTGTCGCCGCGGGAGTGGTTTTGTATAATGGTGAACAAGAGCTTAGCATCCGCGGTGTTCGTATCTATAACCCACTGCGTGTCGAGGACCTCTGGGAAACCTTGATCTCGTATGCCGGTTATACCTCAAACCCAGCGAACCGCGGGGAACATCCCCTCGATCGACGATGAAGGTGTCGGCATCCGGGTTGGGGGCGAGTAGCCTCAGACCCCCTGATCCCAGGGAATTTG
>JAAEPA010000804.1 GCA_024222475.1 Gammaproteobacteria bacterium
ATGGGGGATAAACGAAAAGAACTGATGCAGGCTCGCTGCCTGCAACCAATCCTTTTATCATTCCGCCCACAGCCGTAGGCTGTCCTGTGTGGGAATATAAGCTATGCTGCTCAGTTTGGAGGATGTTTCATGTCGCGTCCAACGTAACTGTAGAATGGAATGGCAATCCAGCGTAATCGTGGAAAAAATGCAACCGACAGTGCAGAAGAATGGCACACCTGTTTCACTCAACACTACCTGTTTATCAAAAGTCAGTCCAGTCAATCGCTTGACCCAAGATCACCCAGCCATTTATCCAGCAACTCTTTCACTTGAGGGTTAGTCGATGTAATTGGGACGCACTTCCTTGCTTCCTCAATGATGGCCGACTTCGTTAACCGGATGTTTTGGGTTGCCAGACGTGTGGCTGCTTCATTAATATGTTGGCATTGTCGAACAAATCGACGCGCCTTACGTTGTTCCTTGTCCGCAGCCACAGCTTGGCGAATCATGTCCCATAATTCAGGATGATGGTACTGTAACAACCCCGCAGTGGAGCCCGCCTGTTCAGCAATATACCGTATACTCATCACCGTATCGTTTTCATGGCACTCGATAATGACCTGGCTAATCTTTTTCTGCAACTCCTCAATACGGCGTTGCTTACGTCGAACATCATGTTGTGCCGCTACTTCACGAACACGATTGGCAATGTCAGGGTAACGAAAAATATATGTGTCGCGTCGCCCCAGCGCACGGGTTATGCCAACAAACGTGATGCGCGCATCTTGCTGGCAAAGGCAGTCCAAAACTTGCTCAACTTCACCCAGCAAAGCTTCCCTGTGTTTCTGGCTTTTTTGTTGTTGCCGTTGTTTTTGTGCAGTCTGAACTTCGGCTGCGATGTCGAGCGATTGCCAGCAGTTTCGCACCGTCTCTTTTCCCCAACCCAGACACTTGGTAATGTAGCGAGCACTCCTGCCTTGTAAACCCAATTGCCTAACTTGCTCTATTTCTTCTGCTGGTTTATGAACAGTCACTTGTGTCTCTGACGGCGAGAGTGGACGGCGATATTTAGTTACCAATCTACCTGCATAGGTACGAGTAAACTTCCGCTTACATGCCTTACATTTCAGTACCAAAATACCCCGTTCGGGAAAATGACGGCGTAGAATCACCCCAGTCCCAGGTGGCGGTTGGTGGTTAGGGCAATCCACCGTAGGACAGATACGCAGAGACATATATTGCGGCTGAAGTTGTGTCGAAAAAAACTCCGGCGGCACATTCAAATTGGCAAAACTCCGCCACGAATACCCTAATCCTTCCAAGTAAGTCAGATAGGCGACCAATGACACTTGCCGTTTCTGCCAACCATGTTCCATCGTCTTTATCTGGCTGGCAGACGGCTCAATCTGTTGGCCAAGTTCTACAGGAGACAAACCTGTCTGGTAACGAAGATACCGCAATTTAAGACCTATCACCCGTGGTAATCCGCAGTCAGTCGAAGCCTCATTTTCATTGATGAGGCTGGCAGCAGGATCCAGCAGATATTCCCAATCAGGTTGTCGCCTGGCTTCTTTTGCCAGCATCTCATCGGATGCCGCGAGAATGGGTAACTGGCGTAGATCGTTCCCGCAATGGCCGCAGTGCAGATGTTGCTGATAGCTGCTTACTACGGACAATTGTTGACCGCAAGCATGGCATGTGTCCTGCAGACGGCAGCCATGCTTAACACAAGCAGTCACAAGTTGTAATCGCCACAACAGCCGCCAGTATGGCTTCTCCTGTAAGCACAGAGGACATACCTGCAATGTTGGTCGCACAATATCGCGCAGCATTTGCCCTGGTCTGAGCAGCCGCCCTTCCGACTCCATCGGTCGTACTCGGAACTTGGCTACCCACGGATGTAACGTCATTCTGTCCAATCTTTCTACTGACAATTGCGTGCGTCGTGACAACTCATCCCAATTATCCACTGGATATTCCCATCGCAGAATATTTACCTGACGTTTCTCTGGCCATGTCGGAAAGAGAGCCTGGACGAAGGCGCGAATGTTTCTCATGCCATTCGTAGCTGCCAGTCGCAACAGATAGCCACTCAGGCATTCATCCTCATAAGGTGCGGGACGGCAGGGTAAGGCATCAAAAAACCAAGTATCAGACATAGTTCACTCCCTGCTTTGCCCGCAGATAATCCAGGAAGTTAACCGCTTTGGCTCGCTTTATATCCCGCCACGCCTGTTCCAGAATAGGCATCGTCAATCCCAATTGACCGCTTTCAATCGCCTTGCAGCAGGCATCGGTTATTAGCACCATCACTTCTCGCAAG
>JAAEPA010000805.1 GCA_024222475.1 Gammaproteobacteria bacterium
CTCGGGCCACCGGGTCACCAGCAGTGCTGCCTGAACCCCCTGCAGCGCCTCCGCGAGGCTGTCGACATGCCGCGCGCTGGCACCGTCTGGAACGGGGAAGCCTGCCGCGCCGACGTCTTGAATTGAGAACAGTTTTTCGATGGTTTGAGGCGAATAGTTTTAGCTATTTAACGAGAAGCATCGGAAAAATAGTCCAATTTCAAGGTCTTTGCAGCCGATCATTTTTTAACTAGACAGCTTCTAATCATTGATAGGTGGCATCGTGTCACTCTAATTTAGGATTTAAAGAACGAGAGAATGAACAAACGTTTTAATGTGGCTGTGGTCGGCGCCACCGGCGCCGTAGGCGAAACCATGCTTTCTATTCTTGCGGAGCGCGATTTTCCGGTTGATCAGGTATATCCTCTGGCCTCCCATCGTTCTGCGGGTTCCCGAGTGGAGTTCAAGGGGAAGCAGCTGGTAGTCGGGGATACTTCACAGTTTGATTTTTCCAAGGCCGATATCGGGCTATTCTCGGCCGGTGCAAAGATTTCCAAGCAGTATGCGCCTATCGCGGCCGAGGCTCACTGTGTCGTGATAGATAACACTTCTGAGTTTCGTTACGATGATGATATCCCGTTAGTGGTTCCCGAGGTCAATCCCCAAGATATCGCGCAATATACGCGGCGTGGCATTATTGCCAATCCCAATTGCTCCACCATCCAGATGGTAGTGGCACTGAAACCCATATACGATGCGGTCGGCATCGAGAGGATTAACGTGGCAAGCTATCAGGCGGTATCTGGTACAGGTAAGGAGGCTATTGAAGAGTTGGCTAAGCAGACCGCCATGCTGCTCAATGGCAAGTCGATCGAATGCGAAGTCTATCCTAAACAGATCGCGTTCAATGTCTTACCCCATATCGATATCTTTTTGGAAAACGGCTACACCAAGGAAGAAATGAAAATGGTATGGGAAACACGTAAGATTTTTGGTGATGAGTCCATACAGGTTAATCCTACCACTGTGCGTGTACCCGTATTTTATAGCCACTCCGAGGCTGTACATATCGAGATGGGCGCTAGGCTGACGGCCCCCGAAGCTCGTGAGTTGTTGGCAAAGGCCGAGGGTGTGGTTGTGCTTGACGAGCGAAAAGACGGGGGATATCCCACAGCTGTCACTGAAGGAACTGGAAAGGATGCTGTGTATGTGGGAAGAATTCGTGAAGATATCTCCCATCCCAAAGGTCTTGATATGTGGGTCGTTAGTGACAATGTGAGAAAAGGGGCGGCCTTGAATAGTGTGCAAATCGCGGAGCATCTGGTTAGTGATTACCTGCACTCCTGATTTATCTCGCTGTTAAGAAAACACTTTCGCGACAAGCTCAATCCACCTCCCGGGGGCTGGTGTCTGCCCCCGCTTTGTCCATCCCGATCAGGGCTCGTTTTACTCACCCTTGCCAATACCGTTCATCGCTTTTTCCCGCTTAATCCAATCTTTTTAAAGCATAATTTCGCGTTACTCATCAAATGGTCTGTGGCTAAAGTAATTTGAGCAGCTGACGATCTCCTGACTGAGCTGGTTTAAACGTCTAATTAAGAGGGCAATGAAATTGAATATTTTGGCCCGGGGCTTAGCCCTAACCATTATGATTTTTCCGGGCGTAGTTTTTTCTTTAGGCCTGGGTGAGATAGATGTGACCTCCGCCCTAAATCAGCCCCTTAGGGCTAAAATAAAGTTGTTCTCGGTGCGTCACGACGAAATTGAGGATTTGCGTGTCACCCTGGCACCAACGGAGGCTTTCAAGCGCATCGGTATAGATCGACCGTTTGTTCTGAGCAAGCTGAAGTTCAATCCTACAGTAAGCAGCAACGGGCAAACGGTTATTCAGATTACCACTGAGATACCTGTTAGAGAACCTTTCCTTAATTTTCTCGTGGAAGTGCAATGGCCCAGAGGGCAGCTGCTTCGCGAATATACTATTCTGTTAGATCCGCCCATATTCACTGAAGAGCAATTCCCCGTTGGGATTCAAGCTCCTGTAGCGGGCGCCAACTCCAAAAAAAGAAATAATACTGATCGGGCCCAGATCGTTCATCAAGATAGTGTCGCCGACAATGGTGGTGAATCAGGTATAGATCATCAGGGTCCACAGCCTTCTTTTCCTGTCCAAGGCCAGAGTCGTTTCGAAAAGTCCTCGGTCGGCAATTCTGTGCAACAGTCTCAAACCTACAAAACTAAGCGCGGTGATACGCTTTCCGGGATAGCTCAGGACCAGCGATTCAATGAGGGAACTGGATTGCCGGAGATGATGATAGCCTTATTGCGTGCCAATCCTCAGGCTTTTCTGCGAGATAATATCAATGAGCTTATGGCCGGTGTCATTCTACGTATGCCGACCTCCACGGAGTTGGCGGCGATTGATCGTGCTCAGGCCATCAATGACATAGCCAGACATAATGCCCTGTGGCGGGAATACCGCTCAAAAATCGCCTCCAGTGCACCGGCACAGTTAACAGAACCGGCAGGCAAGGGGGTGATCTCCCGCGATCTTGCTGATGGATCAGGAGAATCCTCCGGGCGAATTGGTCAGGGTAACGATCCGCAACAAGCGAATCTGGAAATTCTGGCAGCGGATTCGCAAGTGGCTTCCCAAGGAAGTATTTCAACCGGCAATGAAATCAATTCAGCGGTACTTCAAAATGACTTGGCCTTGGCTCAGGAGCTTGCTGAATCGCGTTTGAGAGAGAACGAGCAGCTAAAATCAAAAGTTCAGGATCTCGAAGACATGTTGGGGCGCCAAGAACGGCTGATCAATCTGCAAAGTGATGAGCTATCCGGTCTTCAACAGCGTCTTTCCGATGCGGCGTCAAGTTCGGGTGCTGAGGTAGCTATGGACTTTCCCGAACCCGTTGAGGACGGCGGGGTAACACCGAAGGAGCCCGAGGCGATCGAGAGCGCGGATGGAGTGGTTCAGGCCGATATTGAGTTGGGTTCGGATGATGGTGCGGAATTGGTTGATACCGAGGAAATGGACATCGAGTTGCTTGAGAGCGAGGGGCAATTGTTGTCCGATCTGACCGAAGTAACGGAACCGGAACAGGTCGAGAGCCTCGTGGTCGAAGATTCTCAAAGCTCTGCTCAACCCGACATATCGTTAGAGGTTGAAGCCAAGAAACCACTCGAAGCAATCACTCCTTTATCAGAACAGGTCGAAAGTGTCGCCGTCGAAGATTCCCCAAGTGCTGCGCAACCTGACATCTCGGCAGAGATTGAAACCGAACAACAATTCGCGTCGATCATCTCTTCAATAGGTGACTTGATTGATGAATTAATGGCCAAGCCGACGGCATTGGCTGCAGTTGCCGGGACTGGGTTGTTGTTGATGCTATTGCTGCTATGGAAGGTTGTGCCTAGAGGACGAAAAGGTACCGATGATCCGGCGAACCCATCGAGGGTGATCAGTGAGGAAATCCCGGAACAATCCGCAGTGGCGCCAATCGGCGACTCTGGACAAGATTATCGTGAAGGCGATGAAACCCCGGTCGAAGCTCCGTCTCATGCCGGAGAGTCTGAACAAGCAAAGTCAGCTGCAGAAGCGACTTCTATGCAAGAAACGAGTGCTTCGGGTGTAGTTGCTCAGGCAGGACAGGCAACAGGGGATGACGAGAAAGATGAAACACTCACCGAAGCGGAGGTCTATATTGCTTATGGCTTGCATCAACAGGCCGAGGAGCTGCTCAAAGATGCAATAGAAAAGCAGCCGGAGCGTGATGATTATCGCCTCAAGCTATTAGAGGCCTATTACGGTGACCAGAACGGGGAGGCATTTGATACGTTGGCAAGGGAGGTGCACGACCGACAAGGCGCGGATGCCGATTCGTGGGAACGAGTATTTACTATGGGTCGGGAACTCAATCCGAAAAACCCATTGTATGGTTCTAGCATGGCCGGCGATTCCGTTACGCCCACCGTTGATTCCAGTGATGAATTTGGGCACCATGAAGATGAAACTCTAATCGGTGAACGTCCTCAGGACTTAGACTTTGACGTAATCGAGAGTGTGGAGTTGGCTGGGGAATCACCGGTGCAGGATTCCGGCTCGGGCTATACATCTGATATTGTACAAGAGTCCAATTCGAATGATGTAGCTGATCAGGATACTCAACTCGACCAGCAGGTCAGTGCGCAGCTTGAGCCTGATCAGGAGGATGGAGACGTCGATTCTCCTGAGCTTGGGCAAGATGGGAGTGTTCTCGAATTTGATATCAGTGAATTGCAGTTGGACTCAGAGGAAGATCTCGAGGAGAGCGATTCGCAGAGCCGGGAAATGGGATTGTCAAATGATGAGACCATTGATTTTGAGACCTCTGATCTAGATCTTGATCTTATCACTGAAGGGCTTGAGCAGGGGAGTAAAGACCATGAGGCCGTAGAAGTTGATATTCATTCTGATGATCTTGAATGGGATATCGATGCATCACTGATTCCAGAGGATTCAGGCCTAAGCGAGGAATCAGATTCTGGATCTGCTGCCGAGGCAATTTCATCGCCAAATGGGCTCGATGGGGAAATCTCAATTGATAATACAACATCAGGGGATGAGACCACTGATGAAGTGATTGATGAGATGTCTGCTGCGGGATTAGATGCCTCATCTCGGCCTGAGGGATGGGATGGCCAGGAGAAAGATGTTGCCGAGGGTGGGGCTGAAGGGGACCTACCCACGGAGTTCTATGCGCCCGAGTTTGGCGATGAGCAGACTATACTCGACGGTGATCTAGACCTTGATCTATACAGCGAGACCGATGCTGAGTTGGAGGCCATTGATACAGTAGCCGAGCTTAGTGAATCCGTCGATGAAAATTCACTCGAGGGCGATGAAGCGGAAATTGATCTGATACATCTGGATCTGGACGATCTCGATACCGGCGTTTCACAGGAATTACCGAATGCCGGGAAATTGAAATCAGAGGAGGAGACTTCAGCGCAAGGAATGCCTACTGAAGTCTATACGCTGGATCTTGACGATGAGTCGACGATGGTGGGCAATGACCTCGCTTCGATAACGGCTATGGATGACACGGGCGAGGCGTCAGCAATTACGGAACAACCATTGTTACCCGCAGATGAGGCCCTAACCGATGTTTATGATCCGAAAATAGATTCTGGCGAGGGGCTGAATCTGGTTGATCTTGATGCGGATTCCTCAGCGGACAATTTGGGCGCGGGGTTGGCAGAAGCCCAGGATCATGACCCCGAGGATGGATTAGATACCGAGGTCTACTCCCCAAAGATAGATCTTGAGGCATCCATGGATGATGCTGGTATTGAAACGCCGGTGGCTCTCTCGGATATGGATAGGGAAGTCGAGGCTCTGGATCAAGAACCACAAACAGTTGATGGGGCTCCGACAACGCTCTATGATCCTAGCTTAGATGGCGAACTAGACCAAGCTGGCGTTGAAACTGAACATACCTCCGAAGCGGGGTCTACTGAGGCGCAGATGCCTACAGAAACCTTCTCAACGGATCAAGAACCTGATAGTACGGGTAATGTCGAGGACATCGAAACTATTCTGAGGGAGATACCGCAGGAGCAGAGGGTTTCGGCGGAGCTTGCCAGTGATCAACAATTTTCAGATATCGATGAAGCCCTCGCCGGTGCTCTGGTCGACCAAGATGATGATGAAACCTCTGGCTCCCAAACATTTGATGTCCTGGAGGAGGTCAGTACCAAGCTCGATCTTGCCAGGGCCTACATCGATATGGGTGACAATGAAGGGGCTCGCGATGCCCTGGAAGAGGTCGTTCAGGAAGGCGATGGAGAGCAACGAAAAGAGGCTGAAGAGATGATAAAAAAGATCGCTTAAAACCAAACTAGTTAGGTATTGAAGAGCAGCGGGCCGTTTTTACGGCCCGCTTCTCATTGGGGTTTCTGGAAATACTTATGAGGATTGCTGCAGGTATAGAATATGATGGAAGTGGCTTTTGCGGGTGGCAGTCACAGCAAGGCGTGCGTACTGTGCAGGATTGTATCGAGAAGGCTCTCTCCGTCGTTGCCAATCATGAAGTGAAAGTCATGGCTTCGGGGCGTACTGATACCGGGGTGCATGCCGTTGGGCAGGTAATTCACTTCGATACCAGTGCGCAGCGTAACATGCATTCATGGGTGCTCGGCGCCAATGCCAACTTGCCTAAGGATGTCTGTTTGCGTTGGTCAAGAACGGTGGATGAATGTTTCCATGCCAGGTTTTCCGCGTTATCACGCCGCTACCGTTATGTAATACTCAATCGCTGGGTGCGGCCTGCGATACTCCGAGGCAGGGTAACCTGGCAGCATCGGCCACTGAATGAAAAGAGTATGCAAAGGGCGGGACAGCGACTAGAAGGGAAGCACGATTTTACTACCTTTCGAGCCCTGGCCTGCCAATCCAAGAGTCCGGTGCGTCATGTCTATGAGGTTGCCGTCAGTCGGCGGGGAGAATATGTTTACATCGATGTGCATGCGAATGGTTTTCTGCACCATATGGTACGTAATATTGCTGGTGTGTTGATGAAAATTGGTGTTGAAGAGAGACCGGTGAGCTGGGTTTTAGAATTGCTTCAAATCCGTGATCGTAGTAAAGGTGGCGTGACGGCTCCTCCGGGAGGACTCTATATGGTGGACGTTGAATACGACCCCTGTTTTGGTTTACCAACAGCACCTGCCTTGCCCGTGTATATTTGATCTCCCGGGCGGCATCGAGGAATATGCTATTATTTCCATATTTGGGAATATTAAGTGCGTACGCGAGTAAAAATATGCGGTATCACACGGATCCATGATGCGCAACGAGCGGTGGCTTTGGGTGTTGACGCAATAGGGTTGGTTTTTTATGCCAAAAGTAGCCGAGCGGTGTCATTGCGCAATGCCACGCAAATTGCCCGGGCGATCGGGCCTTTCGTAACCACCGTGGGGCTATTCTTAGATGCCACGCGGCAGGATGTCCAGCAAGTGATTGATACCGTCCCTCTTGATTTATTACAGTTTCATGGAGACGAATGTCCAGCGGATTGTGGCGTGCATGGCAAGCCTTACATCAAGGCCATACCCATGGGAGCTGAAACGGATGTTGTTTTATTTGCACGAAGTTACCCGGATGCTTGCGGATTTCTTCTCGACAGCCATGTTCCCGGTGGGGCAGGGGGATTGGGTACCCCATTTGATTGGGACAAAATCCCCGCAAATCTGGGTAGACCACTAATCCTGGCGGGTGGTTTGGATGCCCGAAATGTTACCGAGGCGATCGGCCGTATACGGCCTTATGCCGTTGATGTCAGCAGTGGGGTTGAGTCTGAGAAAGGTATCAAGGATGCGAAAAAGATGGCCGAGTTTATGAAAGAGGTTCGTCGTGGCGATTGTTAGAGAGACTGAATTTTCAAAAATAGATCTCAATACTCTGCCTGATGTCACCGGGCATTTCGGGCCCTATGGTGGCCGCTTCGTGGCAGAGACCTTGATGGAGCCCCTTGAGCAGCTGACCCTGGCCTATGAGCGGTTGCGCAATGACGCACAGTTCTTGGCTGAGCTGGATGGCGATCTTGCCCACTATGTCGGTAGACCCTCGCCATTGTATCATGCGCAACGCTGGAGTCAGAAGCTAGGCGGGGCCCAGGTCTTTCTCAAGCGAGAAGATCTGAATCATACCGGGGCCCACAAAATAAACAATACCGTGGGTCAGGCCTTATTGGCCAAGCGAATGGGCAAGACTCGCATCATTGCCGAGACCGGTGCGGGTCAGCACGGTGTGGCGAGCGCCACGGTAGCGGCCAGATTGGGTCTTGAATGTGTCGTGTACATGGGTGCCGAAGATATCCAGCGTCAGTCGCCCAACGTCTATCGTATGCGTCTGCTTGGTGCTGAGGTGGTGCCGGTGACTTCCGGTTCTCGCACCCTGAAGGATGCACTGAATGAGGCGATGCGTGATTGGGTCACCCATATAGATAATACCTTTTACATCATCGGTACGGTAGCCGGTCCGCATCCTTATCCGGTGTTGGTGCGCGATTTTCAGACCATCATCGGTCGCGAGGCTCGTCGCCAGATCCTGGAACAGACGGACAATCTACCCGATGCGCTGATTGCCTGCGTCGGTGGCGGCTCAAATGCCATGGGGTTATTTTACCCCTTTCTCAAGGATGATCAGGTACGGATGTATGGTGTCGAGGCGGCCGGGCACGGCCTGGATACCGGCCGGCATGCGGCGCCACTGTGTGCTGGTGAACGCGGTGTTCTGCATGGTAATCGCACCTACCTTATGGAGGACCGTGATGGACAGATTCTCGAGACGCATTCCATTTCCGCCGGCTTGGATTATCCAGGAGTGGGTCCTGAACACGCGTGGCTTAAGGATTCCGGTAGGGCGCGGTATGTTGCCGTGACAGATCAGCAAGCGCTGGCAAGCTTTCATGATTTGACCCGTGTCGAGGGGATTATCCCGGCGCTGGAAAGCAGTCATGCCTTGGCCTATGCCGGCATCCTGGCGCCGGATCTTGCCAAGGATCAGAGTATCATCGTCAATCTCTCCGGTCGTGGAGATAAAGATATCAATACCGTTGCCAATCTGGAGGGAATCAAACTTTGAGCCGCATTGCCGCACGTTTTAACCGTTTACGTGGAGACTACCGTACGGCGCTCATTCCTTATATCACCGCGGGTGATCCTTTACCTGAATTTAGTGTTCCTTTGATGCATGCCATGGTCGAGACCGGTGCGGACATCATAGAGTTGGGGGTTCCGTTTTCAGATCCCATGGCCGATGGCCCAGTCATCCAAGCCGCCTGTGAGCGGGCCCTTGAACATCATGTCAGTTTGAGACAGGTGTTGAGAATGGTCCGCTCTTTTCGTGAGCGTGACCAGAATACGCCAGTGGTGCTGATGGGTTATCTCAATCCAATCGAAGTGATGGGCTATGCCGAATTTGCGTTAGACGCTGCTGATGCGGGTGTGGATGGTGTATTGACCGTAGACTTACCGCCGGAAGAGGCCGGCGGGTTGCTGAGGGAATTGGCGAGGGTAGGCATCGACCCGATATTTCTGATTGCACCTACCACTAATCCTATCCGTATGAAGTCAATCTGTGAAGCCTCCAGCGGATTCGTATACTATGTAGCCCTAAAAGGCGTCACGGGCGCCAGTACGCTGGATGTGTCTTCGGTGCAGCGCAAGCTCGCGGAGATTCGCAATCATGCTGATGTTCCCATCGGTGTTGGTTTTGGGATAAAGGATGCTGATAGCGCGGCTACAATCGGGAAAATCGCCGATGCCGTCGTGGTGGGAAGCGCGCTGGTGAAGCGCATCGAGGCCAATGTGGATCAACCCGAGATGATCAAAGAGGCTGTATGCTCATTATTGCGTTCAATGCGTAGCGCATTGGACACACGGGTCGGCAGCGGAGAACTTAAAGGTCAGGGTATAGCGACATGAGTTGGTTTGAAAAATTGATGCCTTCTCGCATCCGCATCGAGGGTAGCTCGAAACGTACTGTACCAGAAGGGTTATGGGTTAAGTGTAAGCCCTGTAATGCCATTCTTTACCGTGCTGAATTGGAACGCAATCTTGAGGTATGCACGAAGTGTGGGCATCACATGCGTATTGGGGCGCGTAAGCGTTTAGATGCATTCTTGGACAAAGGGTCTCGAGAAGAGATTGGAATGGATCTGGAACCGCAGGATATCCTTAAATTCAAGGACAGCAAACGGTATAAAGATCGCTTGAGCGCCGCGCAAAAACAAACCAGCGAGAAGGATGCCCTGGTGGTCATGCAGGGACAGGTAAAAGGCGTACCCATAGTGACTGCGGCCTTCGAATTCAGCTTTATGGGGGGGTCCATGGGTTCGGTCGTGGGCGAGCGGTTCGTGCGTGCCGTCACCGTCTGCCTGGATCAGCATTTGCCACTGGTATGTTTTTCGGCAAGCGGCGGTGCGCGCATGCAGGAAGCATTGATTTCATTGATGCAAATGGCCAAGACCAGTGCAGCGATCGGTGCTCTTGCTCAACAGGGTATCCCTTATATCTCAGTGCTCACCGACCCTACCATGGGAGGGGTGTCAGCGAGCTTTGCCATGTTAGGGGATATACATATTGCTGAACCTCATGCCCTGATCGGGTTCGCGGGCCCCCGCGTTATAGAACAGACCGTTCGAGAAACATTGCCTGAAGGATTTCAGCGCAGCGAATTTCTAGTCGAGCACGGCGCGATCGATATGATCGTGGATCGTCGTGACATGCGTGATCGAGTCGCCGAATTGTTAACGATGCTGACCTATCAAGGAACGGTATCTCCGACGGGGGATTTATCAACTCCTGTGCAGAAGAATCCCCAAGAAACTGATTAAAGCATTCCTTAAGGGGCCAGACGACGAGTAAAAGATTGGTGATCATTCCAGCAGGGATATTCACGAAGGGCAGGGGGCGGTTCAACTCATTCGATTACCTAATTCGACGCACTCTGCGAACCCGAAAACCCATCCGTCATGGATATAGAGCTGGATTATTTTGAAGCCAAAGTCTCTCAACGAGTGGCTAATATACCAGGAGGTCTTGCACCATACTCCGATTGAGCTCGGTTTGGATCGTGTAGGCAGGGTTGCGGATCGGCTAGGGTTAAACAAATCTGGTACTCAGGTGATTACCGTGTCTGGAACCAACGGGAAAGGATCCTGTGTGGCGATGCTGAGTTCGATACTCGTTGAGGCCGGTTTCCGGGTGGGTAGTTATACTTCACCCCATATCTTGGTTTACAACGAACGCATCCGCATTAATCACCAAGCGGTAACAGATGAGGTGTTGTGTAAGGCGTTTGAGTGTGTTGATGAGGCTCGTTCCGATACCACCCTCAGCTATTTTGAGTTTGGTACACTCGCAGCATTGCAGGTGTTCGATCATGCCGATATCGATGTGATGATACTCGAGGTGGGGCTGGGTGGAAGGCTGGATGCCGTCAATATTAAAGACCCCGATATCGCCATTATTACAAGTATTGGGATTGATCATACCGATTGGCTAGGTGCCGATAGGGAGAGTATCGGTCTTGAAAAGGCAGGGATCATGCGCCGAAATTATCCGGTGATCTGCGGCGATCCGGATCCACCCAAGAGTATCTCGCTGCACGCGAAAGCGCTATCCGCGGTACTGTATAATATTGGTGAGGAATTTCGATTCGATCATGAAGCCTCTGGCTGGAATTGGTATGGGCCGAAAAGTTGTCGGTATGGATTGCCTGCCCCAGGGTTGATGGGTAAGGTCCAAATTCAGAATGCAGCCAGCGTGCTAATGGCTTTGTCACTACTGGAGGCAAACCGACCCATTGAACCAGCAGCGATTGGCCTGGGTCTTGAAAAGGCTACCTTGCCTGGGCGGTATCAACGCGTTGACGCAGAAGTGGAAACCTTTCTTGACATCGCTCATAATCCAGCGGCGTCGGTAGTTTTGGCGCAGAATCTACAGGCTCAGCCGTTTCAGGGCCGCACACACGCCGTATTCGCTGTTTTATCAGATAAGGATATCGACGGTATTGTAAAAGCGATACACGAATGTGTAGATTTCTGGTACCTGACGGAAGTCGATTCAATTCGAGCATTGTCGGCCGAAGAATTGCGCAACATCGTTCTTCGACGTGTGCCTGAATCAAGGATTAATCTATTCTTAGATGTGGTTAGAGCTTACCGCGAGGCCTCTCGTAGGGCGAGTCCAGAGGATAGAATCATCGTCTTTGGATCAGCCCAAATCGTCGCTCCAGTATTGCACTGGCTAGCCTCCAAGGGCCTGAAAGTGATTTTGTGATATGTTTAACGTATTGAATAATAAGGAAGGTTATAGGGTTGTCGGAAGGGTGACACAGAAAGATGTCGCTAACGGATCTAACCCGGATATTTCGTGAATTTGCGCGATGATCGCGTTGAGATTTGTTTTCACAAGGGGTTTTTCGAAGAAATGGTGTATCCACGATTACGGCCGACTGAGAAAAATTACTTGTGAAAGCAAGGATCAAACGAGGGTGTGTGTAATTTATGGAACATCCGGGCTAAGGATGGAATCTTAACTGTAATCTCCGAGGGAACGAGTAACACTATATGGCTGAAGAGCTATGTGAGTGTGATCATTCGCAGGATCTAGGTATAATCCTAATTAGCGATTAATTGATATCCTAATTCTCTATAAATTACGTGGAAATGTCTCTTAAACAACGGCTTATTGGTGCTTCCGTACTTATTGCCCTTGCCGTGATCTTCGTGCCCATGTTTTTGGATGGGGCAGGTCACCGCGAACGGGTTGCCATGAACATGGATATTCCTCCTGAACCCGATTTTAAGTTTGAGGAAAAATTGCCTTCTTTGTCAGAAATGGGCTCTGAGAGACTAGGAGCGCCCGAACGCCAACCTGCCTTCGCATTGCAGCCTAGGTCGCAACCTCAGCCTGAACAGCAATCCAGTAGTTCAGACAGTGTTTTACCTTCCCCAAAACCTGCTTTGGCTGATAAGCCTGTGGCTAAGATCCGGGAGGATGTCCCACCGCCCCCACCAAAAGCAAAACCAAGGCCTGTAGCCAAGTCAGATACCAGGGGGTGGGTTGTGCAGGTCGGGAGTTTCAAGCAAAAGAGTAATGCGATTGCCTTGCGGGATAAGCTAATAGCGGCTGGCTATTCGGTGTTTGAGGAGCGGGTGGGCAGCAGTAGAACTCCTATCTTTCGAGTAAAGGTGGGTCCGGAACGGAAACGTGATCGCGCCATGGCCCTAAAGACGAAATTGCTTGCCAAGCAAAAACTCAAAGGTATCGTAGTTAGTCATCCGTAAGCGGAAAACAGCACGCTACTTGCTTCGTGCACTCCTAGTGCTCTATCAATGTAAGTGTACGGATTCAGCGTCCCTGTGGTGTTTCGCAGTAAGGCGCAGTGCGAAGGCAATGTCTATCGACCTGGTCGAGCACTGGAACGCCGCGGCGGGACACCACAGGGACGCTCTTCGGGTTAGCTTGTCCATGCCCACGGACGGCGTTGCGCCTCTTGATAAGGGAATAGCCATTATCTGCGAGGCGCGCCTTGCCGTGAACGTTGACAAGCTAACTGAACTCGCACACTTACATTGATAGAGCACTTAGGTATTACGCACCGCCTCGTAAACGACCTTTGGTTCCCTCTCAGCCCTGCCTGAGCGATGGATAGAGGTCGTCACACTAACGACTACCCCTATGACTTGGATCGATCTTGGTATTATTTTGATTATCACGATATCGGCCTTAATTAGTCTATACCGAGGTTTCGTCAAAGAATTTATATCCTTGGCGGCATGGGTGATGGCGGTGTGGGTGGCGATAAACTATGCAGATCAATTGGCCTTGTATTTGCCCGAGGCATTGAATGGTACCGAACTGGAGTTCGGGAGTGTGAATCTTGCCTTAGATAATCTTAGAATAGGCATAGCGTTCATAGCACTGATCGTCGTGACCCTGATCGCCGGCGCCATCGTCAACGGGGTGATCGGGGCATTGATCAAACATGCTAGTTTGAGCGTCACCGATCGGCTAATGGGGTTGGTATTCGGTGTTGCGAAGGGTGCTGTTATCGTTGTTTTAATCGTTATGGTTGCAGGCCTGACGCAATTTCCTAAGTCCCCTAGGTGGGGTGAATCTAAGTTCATTCATCCTTTTCAGGAAATAGCGATGCGAGCCATAACATTCCTACCCGGCCAGATCGCCAAGAATTTTACATTTGAGTAGCAATCTAGATTGCTTGCAGGATCCTAGGTAACACTCAAAACACCCAAGAATTACTTGTGCTGAATATCCATTAGGGAGTTGTCGCATGTGTGGCATCATAGGTATTGTCGGTCGCAGACCGGTTAACCAGGCCTTGTACAATGGCCTGACTGTTCTGCAACATCGCGGACAAGATGCTGCGGGTATTGTGACACATGATCGAGGGCGGTTGCATCTGCGCAAGGCCAAAGGGCTGGTTCGTGATGTTTTCCACACCCGGCACATGCAACGATTGAAAGGAAATATGGGCATAGGCCATGTTCGCTATCCTACCGCGGGAAGTTCCGCCTCTGCGGAGTCTCAGCCCTTTTATGTCAATTCTCCATTTGGTATCACCTTAGGGCATAACGGCAATCTCACCAATGCTACTGAGCTGAAAAAAGAGCTCTTTCTCGCGGATCGCAGGCACATCAACACCAATTCGGATTCCGAAATACTGCTCAATGTATTTGCTCAAGAGCTGCACAGGCAAGAGAAGCTTAGACTCGAACCCAGTGATATCTTTGCGGCAGTAGCAGGCGTTTATTGCCGTTGCCGAGGGGCCTATGCAGTGGTTGCGATGATCGCTGGTTATGGAATATTGGCATTTCGGGATCCCTATGGTATCAGGCCGGTGGTGTATGGGGGGCGAGAGACTAAAAGAGGGGTGGAATATATGGTCGCTTCCGAGAGTGTGGCGCTGGATGTGCTGGGATTCACCCTGATCAGGGATCTTGAACCTGGCGAAGCCGTGTTTATCGACGTCAACGATAAATTGCATACCTTCCAATGTGCCGAACACCCGGTATTTTCCCCCTGTATATTCGAGTATGTTTATTTTTCCCGTCCCGATTCTATTATCGATGATGTCTCAGTACACAAAGCCCGAATGCGGATGGGCCAAAAACTTGGTAAGAAACTGCTTCGAGAGTGGCCGGACCATGATATTGATGTAGTGATTCCCATTCCGGATACCAGTCGTACGGCCGCTCAGGAGATGGCCTTCAAACTGGGCGTCAAGTTTAGAGAAGGGTTCATCAAAAATCGCTACATTGGCCGGACATTTATAATGCCTGGACAAAAGCAACGTAAGAAATCGGTACGTCAGAAGTTGAATCCCATTGGGCTTGAGTTCAAGGATAAGAATGTGATGCTGGTGGACGATTCCATCGTTCGTGGTACGACCTCCAAAAAAATCGTGCAAATGGCCCGAGATGCAGGGGCGCGCAAGGTCTACTTGGCTTCCGCTTCACCTCCGATTCGCTATCCGAATGTCTATGGCATCGATATGCCTGCGGCAAGCGAATTGATTGCCCATGGGCGCAGTGAACAAGAGGTATGTAAGGCCGTTGGAGCTGATCGGCTGATCTATGAAGACCTGGATGACCTGATAGAATCGGTGAAGGCGGGCAATCCAAAGTTGCAAGGCTTTGACTGTTCTGTTTTCACTGGTGAATATGTTACGGGTATTTCGCGAGATTATCTGAAGCTGCTAGAGCAGGAACGCAATGACAGCTCTAAATCCAAACAGGAAAGCGAATCCACGGGGATCGATCTATATAATAATGCGTAGCTATGGATTGTCATTATTTATCCTGGCGCTATTGTCTTGCACTTGCAAAGCGGATTACATGACGAGTTCCATTGTTGCAAAGGATGACCCCTGGAGGGTATTAGTAAAGTCACTCAGCTACCGGCCCTCGGTAAATGAGCCGCAGCATGTCGCGCTAATTAGCGTTGCCGAGCAACGCCTTTATCTCTACGTAAGTGGCCGTCGAAAAAAGGAATATTTGGTCTCTACCTCACGGTTTGGGGTGGGCAATAAAGACGGCAGTTATAAAACGCCTTTGGGTCTGCATCGTGTAGTAGAAAAATTTGGGGCAAATGCTCCGCTAGGTACGATCTTCAAGGCCCGCAGACCCACGCCGAGGATTGCACGAATCTACAAGACCAAGATTACCCTGCCCTACGATCTCGTCACTACCCGTATCTTGCGCCTCGAGGGTTTGGAACCCGGCATCAATAAGGGCTTAGGCATTGATACCTATCATCGTTACATCTATATCCATGGAACACACGAGGAGGGGATGATTGGGCAGCCGGCTTCAATAGGCTGTGTGCGAATGAGGAATAATGATGTTATCAAGCTGTTTGATATCCTGCCGAAAAATGCCTTGGTGCTGATCGTTGCGGGCTACCCTGAAAATAAATGGGCCTCGGCTCAGTAGGGGCCTGTCCGAGAATAGAGAACCTACTGCGGAAAATCCATTTTGGCTAAATTTCCCGATTAAATTTGTTAAATATGCCCAATATTCGCCTTATTTAATCAAATAATCTGGCTCAAAATGACTTTCTCCCTCGCTACGACCCCTATTCTCGGACAGGCCCTTAGGCGACGACAACGATAGGGGAATTTGTTTGACAATAGATCGCTGCTGATCTAGTGTGATTTCAAGCGCCAATTTGAATCTCAGCTTGCGGGCGCAGAAAAAATACAGCTAAAGCGAGGAAATGCCCCCGTTTTAGCTATGTTATCGGGGTTTTTCTGTCTGTGGACCGCGCTGAGATCGTATTTAATCCGTAACCTTCATCGGGTTAGTCATTGGTTCTTCCCAAATATTGGGCCAAAGAAACAATCAAGGTATCTGCAGCGAGGACGACGGAATGGCTATAGTCAGCGAGCAATATGGTTTTAACACCCTGGCGGTGAGAGCGGGACAACGCAGGACGGAGGAGGGTGAACAGTCGGAACCGATATTCCCCACCTCCAGTTATGTCTTTGCATCAGCGGCAGAGGCTGCTGCCCGTTTTGCGGGTGAAATTCCGGGTAACATCTATTCTCGTTTTACCAATCCTACGGTACGTACCTTCCAGGATCGTCTGGCGGCGTTGGAGGGTGGGGAGGCCTGCGTGGCGACATCCTCGGGGATGTCCGCGATTCTAGCAACCTGCATGGCCTTATTGAGCAACGGCGACCGCATCTTATCCTCTAGCAGTATTTTTGGCTCAACGACGATGTTGTTCAATAATTATTTGTCACGATTCGGCGTTGACGTTACCTATGTCTCTACAACGGATATGGACTGCTGGCGTGATGCGATGCGGATTCGGCCGAAGTTGCTGTTCGTTGAAACCCCATCGAACCCGCTGACTGAACTGTTCGATATCCGGGCCCTTGCCGCATTGGCCGAGGAGTACGATAGTTTGCTGGTGGTCGATAATTGTTTTTGTACTCCGGCCCTGCAAAGACCTTTGGAGCTGGGTGCCCATATCGTGATTCATTCGGCCACCAAATATATCGATGGTCAAGGTCGTTGTATTGGAGGGGCCGTGGTGGGCAATGCCCAGCAAGTGGGAACCGAGGTCTTCGGCTTTCTACGCACTGCAGGCCCGACCATGAGCCCCTTTAATGCCTGGGTATTTAGCAAGGGGTTGGAGACCTTGGAACTGCGCATGCGGGCGCATTCGGAGAATGCCTACCTGCTGGCGGATTGGTTAGAGAGTCAACCGCATGTCAAACGGGTCTATTATCCCGGATTGAGTTCTCACCCACAACATGAGCTTGCACTGCAGCAGCAAACCGGTTCCGGTGGACTCTTATCATTCGAGGTTGACGGTGGACGGGCAGCGGCCTGGCGACTGATCGATGCCACGCGGTTGCTGTCCATCACCGCTAATCTTGGTGATACAAAAACCACGATCACCCATCCTGCGAGTACTACCCATGGCAGATTGACGCCGGAACAGCGAGCCATGGCCGGTATTAATGAAAATCTGGTGCGCATAGCGGTGGGTCTAGAGGCCCTCGACGATATCAAGTCCGATCTGCGGCGAGGATTGAGTCAGCTCGATTGAGGAGGGGTCAGTCATGTCAGTTGTCAGGCTGCGTGCAAATCATCCCCAGTCCCGACGCAAACTCCAACTCCTTTGACTTGGATCAATGACAGCCAGTCTCAACAACAACTTGGTCATTTGGCGCTCAGATTTTGTTTGTATTTGGGCGATCTGATTGAGTAAAAGCGCAGGAATAGTGGTTCTATTTCGAGCTTTTACGATTGAAGATCGTTCAAAGACGGGCTGAAGATGAGATGCCAAAGGGCTGAGTTATTGTTGAGCCATTCCTAAGGGAACGCTACTTAGATAACTTCCCTATTTAGCTTGCCTTATCGTCCGTCTACGGCGTTGCGACAACAGTTACATAGCCTATGGCGCCTGTTGCCGCGTCTTGAATACGAACGATCATGCAGCGCCAGTTAGGGAAGTTATTTAATTCGCAATCCTTAGGGAGTAGGCATGGGCTATTGAGGAATCTTAAAACGAGATTTCTAAGATTCCTGTCGGTGGGTCTGATGTCCGTCTAGTTTGTGAGCACCGATTTTTTGAACCTTATTTGATCGTTCTTCAAGGAACTTACCAAATCTATTACGGGCATACCACTTGAAAAAGACGAATAAAAGACTCAAGCCTCCATAGCTGTCTTTCAATATTCTAAGTGTACTCTGGGTGTAGGTATCTGAACTGCGGATACCGAGGAGAATCTGTATGGCATATCTCTTTAGAAGAGGCGATTCATTGGCTATTTCGTAATATGCAGAGGCCAGTGCTATATGGCGGTTGATGAATCCATTCCACTTCAATATATATTTTCCCAGTTGATTATCCCTGCGGATTGGGGCGACAAAGGTTTTATCGTAATGAGTTTTGAAGTCCTTCTCGCTTATTCCTATTGAAACGGCGACTTCCATGGCGCGTTTGGCTGAATTAAAGGCGTAAGGAATTCCGTTTCTGCCATATTTCATCGCTCCTGATGAATCACCCACCTCGATGTACCGATTCCCATAGGGTTTTTCAGAGACAGTATGCGGGATGATTGGCGTGCATCGACATGTTGATTTCTTGATGTTTTGCAGACGTAAATGCTTTCCAACTCCAGACTTATGCAAGAAATCATCACGAATGGACTTCATTTCTTTACGGAATTTATGGGGGATCGATTTTGAGCAATTCCCATCGTCACAGCTATTGTCATACTCCGGCTCGATATCGCGATCAAGTAGGATGGCGATGGTAAGCCAACTTCCCCCTTTCTGCAGATATTTCGGTGCGGCAACGATGGTATTAGTGCCTTTGATGCCTCCGTAAATACGGATTGTATTGCCAAAATTTTCCTGTAGATATTTCTGCTCGATATCAATGTCGAACATTCCCATGATCTTGCCCGTAGCTCGTTTGGCCGGCGCGGGCCTAAACGTATCGTCCTCGGTATCGTAGTAGCCTATTTCGATACGGTTTCTAGAGTTTATGCCCGTGGCATTGACGACTAGCGCAGCATCATTTATTTCTTTACGGTTTTCGTTCTGTTTGTTTGGCGCAACGCTGACTTTGCCGTGTTTATCTTTCTTATACCATATAAAGGTCGATTTGAGTCTTTTAGGTGTAAAGTGTATTTTTACCCCATCAATGGAATCTTTCGGCATCTGAATCGTGTTGACATACCCATTGATGAATTCAACCCCCATTTCCTTGGCCGTGGTTCTCAGAAAATAGTCGAAGCTGATATTTTTCCCGTCGGGGTGATTATATTTTCCTTTCCCGTTACCTACAGAGACCAGCACAGAACCCATCTTCGGTGGGTCCCAGATCTCGGTCAGATCATTAGCTATGTCGATCTCAAAGTGCGTTTCATGATGCTTGTCGAGTAGATTGATAAATTTAACGCTATTGATTTGATTGTTTACCAAGCACCTGGGAAGGGTGATGTTAAAATCGGTCTTGAGTTGATCCAGCAAAAAACCGGAGATGCCACCTACGCAGCCCTTACATGAACCGGGTCCTCCAGTGCTCATCGCCTTGTCGTTTCTGTTGTCTAGGACGATGACCTGCAGGGTTGGTTTCATCTTTTTGATATACATGGCCGCGGAGCAACCCGCTGGACCACCGCCAAGGATGAGCACCTTGTCACCATCGTGCAGTTGATATTGAGATTTCTGCTGATCGTGGGAGTGGGTGGGCTGGCGACTAGCTTGTAACTTGAAATTCGAATCCTTGAACATGGTAATTGACCTAGAACATATTGGTAAACTCTCTAAGCCAGTAAGTGTGGAGGAACTAAGGTGTGATATCGAATGGAGATTTGATGAGTCGCTGAGATCAATGGATGAAAGGATGCTGTTCTCATAACGGCGCTTACAGTTGCTGGCAGGGCGCTATAACGTAAGGCCTTTATCGAGCGAGAGGCGTTATTAAATCAATTCAGCTAAGACACTATCCTTGTCGGCCAAAAGTGATATCAGTCGGGCGCTTCGAATGCTGTTTTCCAAATCTTGCACGCACGGAATGTTTGTTTTTACCCTTAGGAAATTAGGTGTATAGCCTGTAAAATTCTGCCGCTTATCGTCGGAATGTTTGCTTGGGCCTTCCCAGAGAATAGGAAAGGTTCGCCCGAGGTACCTCTGTAGGTTCGTTGCCTTCATCCGATCTACCAATTTTTGCAGTGCTTTGCTGCGTTGTTTTTTTTGGGTACCGGTCAGTTGTACGGGCAAACCGGCTGCTTTGGTGCCTTGCCGGGCGGAGAAGCTGAAGATATGGATATGAGAAAACCCTATTTTCTCTATAAATTCCAGTCCTTGTTGCCATTCATAAGGAGTTTCTCCCGGGAAACCGACGATGATGTCCGTGGTGACATTAAAATCGCTTATTGTCGAGCGTGCCTTTTCTATCAGCTGCTCGTAATCGCTGGTTCTGCAACGCCTGGCCATGCGCCGTAATACAGAGTCACTACCGCTTTGCAGAGGCAAATGGATGTGCGGCATCAACCGCGGGTTATGAAATAATTCAAAAAAATTATCAGGCAGATCCCAGGGTTCCACGGAAGCTAATCTCAGTCGGGGTAGATCGGTTTTGGCGAGAATGACCCTGATCAATTCACTAAGGCTGCTGTTGAAATCGCTGCCGTAACCTCCTACATGCACTCCCGTCAATACGGCCTCCTTGATTCCCTGCCTTGCGAGCGCATTGATCTCGTGTACGATATCATCAATGCTGCGGCTGCGTTCCTCGCCCCGTGCCAGGGTAACGACACAATAGCTGCAACGGTAGCGGCAACCATCCTGAATCTTGATAAAGGCCCGGTGTAGACCTCGCTGAAGCAGCAAGGCCGGATTCGGCTGGGTTGCCGAACTCGGCATGGTTTGCATACCGAATTTCTGGGCTACCAGCTCAGGAAGCTGTTCCTTGCGATGATTGGGAACCAGTAGATCAATCCCCGGAATTTCCAGGTTTTGGTCTTGCCCAAGGCTGGCGTAGCAACCGCTGATCACGAGTTTGGCCAGAGGGTTTACTCGTCGCGTGCGACGTATAATTTGCCGGGATTTGCGGGCCGCCTCCTGGGTTACCGCACAGGTGTTGACGACGACCAGGTCGGCCGTTTCCGGGTCCAGCGTGATGCTATGACCTTGGGCTTGAAAATCCTGTGCCCAACGCTCTAGTTCAGCCTCATTCAACCGGCAGCCCAGGGTTCTTAGGTTAATTTGCATGCCTAATCATGGGTCTCTATTTGCGGATGAATCAGCGGTGCTTTTCCTGCACGTTTCCGAATCCAGTTGATGGCGTTGTAGACACTGGTCTGAGAGGCTATCCGTCTTTCCAAGCTAAATTTCCCCGGAAAGTTCATCAGGGTGATGCCAATTAAAATCGTCAATATTCCCTGACCTGGCAATACCAGCATGGCAATACCCGCGATCAACACCAGTGCTCCAAGCAGGTTTTTTACAATGATAAATATAACGTAAAGGAGAGGGTGTAGCTTCCTGGTACGACTCATATGAGGTTTTCTATCTACGAAATAATCTGCGGGGATACGGGCTACGAGCACGGGGATAAGCAGCAGTGAGGCAAAAAATGTCACCACAGAAAAAATGCCTAGCCACAGGCCATGCTCATTGAGCCACTGCCACAGTTGTTCCATTTAGCCCGGATATTTCATGAATTTGCGCGATGATCGCGTAGAGGTTTGTTTCCACAAGGGGTTTTTCGAAGGAGCGGCGTATCCACGATTACGGCCGACTGAGTAAAATATCTTGTGGAAACAAAGATCAAGCGAGGGTGTGTGCAATTTATGAAACATCCGGGTTAGGTTAAACCTTATTCCTGCTCTAGGCTAGGGATCTGCTTAGAGATCACCTCAAGGTTAGGGAGCATTACGATTTCAATGCGTCGGTTATGTTTTCGCCCGATATCGGTGGCATTGTCAGCGCGGGGCTGGTATTCACCATAACCGGCCGCGGATAGCTTATATGGCGCTACGCCGGCTTTGATCAGCAGGTGTACCACCGCGATTGCTCTGGCGCTGGACAACTCCCAGTTGGTGGCGTATCTCGTGCTTTTAATCGGCTGGTTATCGGTGTGCCCCTCGACCTGAAAGCGACGGTCATCGAGCTGTGCGAGTATGGCAGCAATCTTCTTAAGGGTTTTTTGTCCTTGCGGATTCAGTTTCGCGCGCGCACTTTGAAACAGCACGCTGTTGGGCAACTGAATAGCCAAGCGACCCGACTCGATCTGTACACTTAGTTGCCCGCCGTCGATCATATGTTGTAAGCGCTGCACGAATTGGGCATGGATTTCATTACGGCGATTGGTCTCGGCCTCGACTTCTTTTACCATCGCCAATTGCAGGTTCAAATCCACCATTTCAGCGTCGAGTGCTTGCATTGCAATGTGCAGATCCTGTTTGCGAATCTCCAAGTCAATCAATTCCTTGCGGGCGTCATCAAGCCGTAAACGGGTGAGATTGACTTCCTGTCGAAGATTGTCCTGTGCCTTCTGGGACTTCGTGTATTGCCGGCGTGAATCCTCCAGCTGTTCCAAAGTGGATTGGTGGGTGCGCGAAGATACGCAACCCGTCAGCAGCAGGGCTAGAGAGATGATAAATAAGGCGGTTCTGCACATGAACTGAGCTAGTCTTAGTTTAGGGTTTTGATCTTAAGGAATGCACCTACACACTTTCCTATCCGGCTTGCCTTATTACTTGTAATTCTGCGTTGTGGCAACAGTGACATAATCGAGGGTACGCTGTTCTTTCGAAAAACATCTTGTGAAAACAACTATCTACACAATCACTGCGCAAATTCATCAAATATCCGGTCTAGGCCCCCAAGGAAGATTACAGAACCTAAGGCATTGCCGGATCCTTGGCGAAACAGCGTTAGTAAGTCAATTATACGGCGTTCTTTATCAAGATCGGGACTACGCCATGGGTTCTTTTTAATCTATTCGAGTTTCTACCCAAGCTGTACTTGATAAGGATGCGATTTAGAATATTTCATGATGGAATGAATATTGCTTGGTCTATTCTAGTGTGCTCGGGCGGAGGGGGCAAGCAACTTAGAAAGGTACAGTGCCTACCCACAGGATCAATACAATGCCTACACGTTTGGGTGCTGTTGGCCGCGTTGAACTGTTCATTAATATGCGGGACGCAAACCCGCGACCATGGTTCGCTGGCCTACCGACAAAAACCAGGATAGTCGATGGAGAATGGGCAGGGTTCAACAACTGAGTGAGAGCGCTGAAGCGAGTATAGATTTCCAGTGCGCATTGCCGGTTGTTAGCCTTGCAGAAAGTGGGTAGCGCACTGGGATAGGGAAGCGGTCGTGGAATCTTCGCGGTCTTTAAAATTATTGGAATGGAAACCATAGGGAAGAACATCAAATGCCCACATCAAGTGCCACTATCAATGGGACTTTAACTCCAGGGCGGACTGATAATCCGCGTCCCGTCCAGGTGATGGCCGTAGCTAGCGGCAAAGGTGGCGTGGGCAAAACGAATATATCAGTGAATCTGGCGGTAGCGATGTCGGCTGGCGGTAAAGGCGTCTTGTTGCTTGATGCCGATCTGGGACTTGCCAATGTGGATGTGCTACTGGGATTAAAGCCGCAGCTTAATCTTTCTCATGTGCTTAATGAAAAGCATGGATTAGAGGAAATCATCCTTCTTGGGCCTGCCGGAGTGGGGATCGTACCTTCATCGTCAGGGGTGGCACGAATGGCCAATTTGAGCCCCTTAGAGCATGCAGGACTGATACGCGCTTTCAGCGATTTGAACTTTGAGTTGGATGTCTTGGTGATCGATATCGCGGCGGGGGTATCGCATGATGTCATCAGTTTCGCATTGGCAGCTCAGCAACTCATCGTAGTGGCTTGCGATGAACCTACGTCGATCACCGACGCTTATGCGCTTATCAAGGTGTTAAATCGTGATTATGGCCTAACCCGGTTTAACCTAATCACCAACATGGTTGACAGCCCCAAAGAAGGGCGTGGTTTGTATCTAAAACTGGTCAAGGTTTGCGACCGCTATCTGGATGTTACGTTGCGATATATGGGGTCCGTACCCTACGATCCGTTTCTGAGAAAATCTGTACAGCGTCAAAAGGCTGTTGTGGAGGCCTATCCAAATAGTCCTTCTTCGAGGGCCTTCAATGAATTGGCTGCGGTAGTAGGAAACTGGCCGTTGCCGCAGGGCATGAGGGGGCATCTGGAATTTTTCGTGGAGCGTCTGATGGGTAGTGGAAGTGGTATCGAGGAAGAAACTTTATGACTGGACTGGCTGTTCACCCGACTGAATCCAATATTGACAAGGATGAATTATTAGCAAAACACACCCCTTTGCTAAAGCGCATAGCTTATCATTTGATTAGCCGACTGCCGCCGGAGGTCCAAATTGACGATCTCATGCAGGCCGGCGTTATTGGCCTGTTGGAGGCTGCAAGCCATTACGATTCATCACAAGGCGCCAGTTTTACTACCTATGCCGGTATCCGCATTCGGGGCGCCATGCTGGATGAGTTGAGGCGATCAGATTGGAAACCTCGGTCAGTGCACCGCAATACCCGCCGCTTTTCCACTGCTGTGCAAAGTATTGAACATCGAGAGCGAAGGCCCGCGCGCGATTGGGAGATCGCCCTGGAGATGGGTATCGATGTCGAGGAATATCATCGTCTGTTACGTGATGTCGCGGGATATAGGGTAGTAAGCACGGATGATGTATTCAATTTGGGCGAGGACTATGAGGGTATTGGGTCGGGTCCTTTGGAGCAGGTCCAAAAATCGGCATTCAAAGAAGCCCTCGCTGAGACGATCAGGGATTTACCCGAACGAGAAAAATTGGTCATCGTGCTGTACTACGATGAGGAACTCAATCTGCGCGAGATTGGCGAGGTACTCGGCGTCAGCGAATCGCGGATTTGTCAGATCCATGGCCAGGCACTGATTAGATTGCGTGCCAGGATGAGGGATTGGCTCAAGGGTGAGCTTCCATTTTCCCGATCGTGGTAGTCGCTGAGTAGTGTATGCCTATTTTTTATGGGTATAGTATAGGAAAACAACTCAATATTTGATTTCAATCAAATGCTGAACCCGTGTTTAGTGTCAGAATTAAGTCCTCTCCTCCCGGAGTTGGCGTAAAGGTTGCCTTAGTGCGGCTTTTTCACTCCCAGGTCAGACGTCAACTCCCTCGCTTAACCCGCCATCCTTGGCGGGTTTTTTTTGTGCGAGGTATTAGCCGATTCTTTCCAACAAGCGGTCAAGTTGCCGGGTGGGGAGGACGCGCCTCAATAGGCTTAGAACATGAGTTGGCACCGTAACATAGTAGCGGGGTTTGGGTCGCCGGCTCTCCAGGGCCTTGATGAGTTTTTTTGTAACCGCCTCGGGGGGGAGCGTAAAGGGCACTGCAGGTCCTTGTTTTTTCAACCGGCGCATGTTCGTCTGATATTTTTTTCTATGAATGCTGATTTCGATATCGATATTTTGTTCCAGGGCATGTAAGGCATTGGCCCGGAAACGGCTTTCTATGGGGCCGGGTTCGATCAAACTGACATGAACCCCTGTACCTTTCAGCTCTAGCCGTAAGGTGTCTGTCAGCCCTTCGAGCGCAAATTTGCTGCAGTTATAGGCGCCCCGGAATGGCAGTGCTACCAGGCCGAGCATTGAGCTATTCTGGATGATACGGCCTTGGCCCTGGGCGCGCATCACCGGTATCAAGCGATTGGTCAACTCTAGCCAGCCGAGCAGATTGGTTTCCAGCTGTGCACGCAATACCTCACGACGCAGATCTTCCACTGCACCGGGTTGTCCGTAGGCCCCATTATTGAACAGGGCATACAGCTTGCCATTGGTTCGGCTCAAGACCTCATCCACCGCGGCATTAATGGATTCTGAGTTATCTAGATCGAGTGGTAGGCCTTCAAGTCCCTGCGCGCTCAATCGTTCTACATCGGAGTCCTTTCGCGCGCCCGCAAACACTCGGTAGCCTCGTTTTTTTAGGGTCTTGGCAGCACTATAGCCAATCCCGCTGGAGCAGCCACTGATTAAAATGGTTGGTGAACTCATAGGCCAATTCAATTATCTCGGATGTTTCATAAATTACACACGCCCTCGCTTGATCCTTGTTTTCACGCCAAATTTTGCTCGGTCGATTGTCATCGTGGATATACCGCTCCTTAGAAAAACTCCTAGTGGAAACAAATCTCTACGCGATCATTATGAAAATTCATGAAATGTCCGGGTTAGGAATTTGTAAATTCTATTCGTAGTGGGTTGGTATATGGTCATTTTACCCCAATAATAGGGGTACGATTAGTGATCTTCGAAGAGAGTAGTCAAGATGCCCATATATGAATATGAATGTGAGGCCTGCGGGTATCGCCACGAGGTAATACAGAAAATCAGTGACGAGCCACTGCGGGACTGTCCTTCCTGTGATGAGCCAGCGCTTAAAAAGCTGGTGTCCGCCGCTGGATTTCGGCTCAGTGGATCGGGTTGGTATGAAACCGATTTTAAGAAGTCCGGGCGACGGCGCAACCTCACCGATGATGGTTCAAAGGACTCCAGTAAAGCCAGCGCTGCCAAATCCTCGGGCTCAGCCAAGTCTTCTAAGGCAAAAAAATCCACATCAAAGAGCAGTTCGGTAAAGTCAGGTTCTTCATAACCTAGAAAATTCATAAATTATTTGGGTCAAGGCTCGGTGATTCTAGTTTGAGGTGTTAGTTAATGCGCAGTCATTATTGTGGAGTCGTAGATGAATCCCTTCTTAATCAGGAGGTGGCGTTGTGTGGCTGGGTAAACCGGCGTCGGGATCATGGTGGGGTTATATTCGTAGATTTGCGCGATCGCGAGGGCCTGGTGCAGGTCGTTTTTGACCCGGATGACCAGGAGGTTTTTGCCCTTGCTGAGCAGATCCGCAATGAGTTCGTGCTGCGAATCAAGGGACGGGTACGATATCGTCCGCAGGGTACCGTCAATCCCGATCTCAAGACCGGTAAGGTCGAGGTGCTGGGCCTGGAACTCGAGGTATTGAATACCTCTGAAACTCCGCCTTTTCAACTCGATGAGGAGGACGTCCACGAGGATAACCGTCTGCGTTACCGGTATATTGATTTGCGTCGTTCAGGGATGCAGAGCCGCCTACAAACACGGGCCCTAGTGACCAGAACGTTGCGGGAGTTTCTCGATAAAAATGGTTTTCTGGATATCGAGACCCCAATGTTGACCAAGGCGACCCCGGAAGGGGCGCGTGATTATCTGGTGCCCAGCCGAAATCACCCGGGTGCGTTTTATGCGCTCCCCCAGTCGCCTCAGTTGTTCAAGCAATTATTGATGATGAGCGGTCTGGACCGTTACTACCAGATCGTGCGTTGTTTTCGGGACGAAGACCTGCGGGCCGATCGTCAACCGGAGTTCACCCAGCTCGATATCGAGACTTCGTTCATGGATGAGGATGCCATCATGCAGCTGATGGAGGCGATGATGCGTAACTTGTTCAAGACCGTCCTGGATGTGGACCTGCCGGACCCTTTTCCCCGCATGCCCTATGCCGAAGCGATGGAACGTTTCGGGTCGGATAAACCGGATTTGCGTATTTCCTTGGAACTGGTGGATATCACTTCCCTCATGAAAACCGTCGAATTCAAGGTATTCTCGGGCCCGGCGAATGATCCTCAGGGGCGGGTCGTTGCCTTGCGGCTGCCGGGAGGCAATACTCTGAGTCGCAAGGAGATCGATGATTACACGAGTTATGTCAGTAACTATGGCGCCAAAGGGTTGGCCTATGTCAAATGCAACGATGTGGCAGCCGGACGAGAGGGTCTGCAATCGCCGATCTTGAAGTTTCTGCCCGATGAAGTCATTACGGCGATCATGGAAAAGACGCAGGCACAAAGTGGCGATATGGTGTTTTTCGGTGCTGATAAGGCCCGTATCGTCAACGAATCCCTTGGTGCTTTGAGGGTCAAGCTGGGCTGTGATCGGGGTCTGCTCGAACCGGGTTGGCGGCCCTTGTGGATCGTGGATTTCCCCATGTTCGAGTGGGATCCCCGAGAACATCGTTGGTCAGCCTTGCATCACCCCTTTACCTCACCGGCAGTAGACGGTACCGAGGCGCTGGAAAAGGACCCTGGCGGCGTGCTGTCACGAGCCTACGATATGGCATTGAACGGCGTGGAGTTGGGTGGGGGCTCGTTGCGCATCCATAAGACCGAGACTCAACAGGCTGTTTTCAAATTGTTGGGTATCGATGAACAAGAGGCGCAGCGCAAGTTTGGGTTTCTGCTCAAGGCGTTGTGTTACGGTTGTCCACCCCATGGCGGCATTGCCTTTGGTTTGGATCGCCTGGTGATGTTGATGACGGCCAGCCCGTCGATACGCGATGTCATGGCGTTTCCAAAGACTCAGACCGCCAGTTGCCCTCTCACCAATGCCCCTGCGGCGGTTTCCGAAGATCAGTTGCGCGAGCTGAATATCAAGATCAGGCGCAAGGTGCAATAAGGAATGCTACCGAAATAACTACCCTATCTGGCTTGCCTTATCGTCCGTCTTCGGCGTTACGCCAACAGTGACATAGCGAGGCTATGCGTCTGTTACCGCGCCTTGAATACGAACGATCATGCGGCGCCAGTTAGGGTAGTTATTTAATTCGCATTCCTAATATTTTCAATCAAGGGGCGTACAGCAAGAGGTCGCGTGCCTCCGCTGATTCGGGAAATCGCTCTTGTAGCATTCGAGTATATTGTTTTTCTTGCTGAGAATTGCCCAATGCTCGTTCGATACGTATGCCCAGCAGCAGTGACTTGGAGGTATGGGTGGCGTATTGGGTATAGCTTTGCAGATTCCTTCGAGCCTGGGGGTAGCGTTGCTTTTCAAGATTGATATGGGCCATCTGGTAATAGGGAACGGCTAGGCGCGGGTTGGCATCCAAGGCAGCACGGAAATACTGGGCGGCACGATCGGGGTCGGGAATTCTAAGAGCACACAGACCGGCATTGGTGTAGGCCACCTCTGTTGCGCGGGGATCCTGAGCAGCTGCGGCTATCAGAAAATTCTCCTCGGCCTGTTTGAAGTCCTGCTGGGTACAGAGAAATTTTCCGTAGTTGTTGCGCACGCTTGCCGATTGC
>JAAEPA010000806.1 GCA_024222475.1 Gammaproteobacteria bacterium
ACATGGTTGAAACGTTGCCGCCAGTCCTCCAGAACTTCCCGTTGCATTTCTAGGTTGTCGGCGGCGATATCCTCCACTTCAAAACGGAGATCCAAGTGCATTCGCTCATGTCCCCCATTGTCTTGAGGATGGCCCGGGCGTCCCCGAACCATTTGGATTCCGAGAGCCACCCACCATGCCGATAGACTGGTCAATCCCGCCCTTGAATGCATCGACACAAAGGGTGCACCATTGTCTACAAGAATGGCTTTGGGCAATCCGTAGTGCTCGAACAGCCCCTTAAACACAGATTGCACAGGATGAGCTTTGGTTGACTCCAACAGTTTGGCGCAAATTACATAGCGACTGTGCGCATCCCGCACAGTCAATGGTTCCGCTCGCTTACCATCGCGTGTTCGCCACCACCCCTTAAAATCTACTGTCCAAAGCTCATTTGGTGACGTCGCTACCACTTCAGGGCGCTCTGTAGGTGCCATTGACACATTTCTCCCTCGCGGCCGGCCAATGGGACGCACAAGGCCCGCCCGCTTGAGGATTCGCGCAATGGTTCGCACGCTTGGTGCATCTCTTTGGGGAATGGACCGAAGCAGCACAACACGAAGTTTCTTTGGCCCCCAAGTTTTGTGCCGACGACGCAGTTCAATCACGCGAAGCACCACTTCACCAGAAGCACGCAAGGGCGATGTGTGTGGTCGTCGTGAGCGGTCGGCGAGGCCTTCAATGCCACCCTCCCTGAACCGCTTTATCCACTTATAGCCAGTCTTTCTGCTAATGCCATATGCGCGACACAGCTCCGATACGTTCGAGTAAGGCTCCAACGCCTTCAGTACAAATTCTTCCCTAAGTTTCACGGTGATTGCCTCTTGCCACGGCATCGCACCCCCAAACGGGGTCCAACCTGACCTGAGGTGTCACCTTTGTCTTGGCATCCATCTGTTACCTGTGTCCTGGCACCGGACCTGGTCACTTAAGCCGCAACACAACAGCGTGTGCAAGCCAACACATGGGTAACAGATCAGATCACTGCTCGGGTGACACTTTGTGGTCAGTTTGGGGTTACAGGGGCGCTACGTCAGTGGTCTACAAGTTGGTTACAGATCGATCCGGTACTCCATCACACCACATGATCTGTGAGCGTAACAAGGCCAATTCGGATTTCCTGATAGAACCTTATACTTGGCGGGGAGAGTACGAGAGGGGAATCCCCTCTCGTTACGGTCGGCCGGTTATGCTGGTAGTGTCAGCCGTCCCAAATCGACTTTGTAGAATTGGACCTGGAGCTCTTTGGGACCAACATGGCGGAGACCAACATAGTACCCAACTAGGGGTTTCCCAACATAGACGCGGTGCCCTTCAAACCGTGCAACGCCAGTCGAGTTCACCCTACGTACCTTGAATTCTGGTGGATATAACGGTCGAGCTGGCTCATGGTACCGGCGTGTGGAACGCCGATAGGCGCTTGCAGGCACTTTCATGTCGAGGGCCTCATGCGGTCGGACATGGTTGAAACGTTGCCGCCAGTCCTCCAGAACTTCCCGTTGCATTTCTAGGTTGTCGGCGGCGATATCCTCCACTTCAAAACGGAGATCCAAGTGCATTCGCTCATGTCCCCCATTGTCTTGAGGATGGCCCGGGCGT
>JAAEPA010000807.1 GCA_024222475.1 Gammaproteobacteria bacterium
CGCTCAGAAAGCTGGCGGGATTTTGCTACGATACCATAATTAAGCTTGCGCACATCCAACTTCGTGTCCCTTAACTAATGAAGACCGATCCCAATATGAATTTAAGCCTCTACCAACCGGATTCGGCCGGGTAGGGCAGGGGTCTCGCGACCCCTTTCCCCCCTTAGAACCGTACATGAAAGTTTTCCTTCATACGGCTCAAGCAACAACTAAGGCTGCTCGCGCAACCCGGCCGGGAACAATTCTAGTTGCCCCTTGGGATACCATTGCCATTTTGTTCTGGTGACGAAGCCTGAGCGGCGGTCCCTCAAGCGGTCAGCCAATTGGATGGCCGCCCGTTTCTTGAAGTAGGCCTGCCAAGACGGATCAAAGGGCGTGGCCTTTGAGATGACCTTGGTGTGTCGGCGAATTTTGCAAGAGAACATGGGGAAGAGATGATGTGCCCTTCGCCAGTCGTGCTTGCATTCCACCCCAAAGAAAAGCCAGTTTTTGGGACCTTTGGACTTAAAATAAGTCTTATTGACCCAGGTGGCGGACTTATTGGGATGGCGTCGCCTGAGCTCTCGCCAAATAGAGTAGAAAATGGTATGATCGATCGTGGAGAAGACTTTCTTGGCGACGCAAGCTCGGTAGAAGTTGGCCCACCCCTTGAGTTTTCTGTTAAGGACAGAAATCACCTGATGAGCTTTCTGGTAGCGGAGCGTCCTCACACATCCCTTGAGGCGGCGAAGAAAGCTTGAAACTTTCTTCTTAGCCGGTCGGATCAACAGTTTCCCGTTGAATTTGCGGATGTTGAAGCCAAGAAAATCGAACCCCTGGTCAATATGGGTGATGTGGGTTTTCTGCTCAGAGAGTTGAAGACCCCTACGGCCCATAAAACCTTGGATAACCGGCATGATAATGTCCTTAAGAACCAGGGGATCGTTAGCGGTGCAGATGAAATCATCGGCATAGCGAACGAAATTCACCTTGGCTCCTTTGGGAGCGACCTTGGCGATGAGAGCCTGTAGGCCATCCAGAACCAAATTGGCAAGGATGGGTGAGGCGATGCCGCCTTGGGGGGTGCCTTCCCTGGTGCGACGAAGGACATTTTTCTCAATAAAACCGGCTTCGAGCCACTGACGGAGGATGGCCTTATCCATAGGGATATGGTCAAGCATCCATTGGTGGTCGATTTGATCAAAACAGGCTCGGATATCTCCTTCCAAAATCCATTGGGCGCGATCAGCCTTGGCCAAGACCAAATGGCATTGCGCGATGGCGTCGGCCACGGCGCGGCGCGGCCTGAAGCCATAGGAATGCGGGTCGGCCAGGGTTTCGGCCACGGGGATCAAGGCCATGGCATAAAGCGCCTGCAAGGCGCGATCTTTCATGGTCGGGATGCCCAAGGGCCGTTTCTTGCCGTTGGATTTGGGAATGTAGATTCTGCGGAGCGGTAGGGCTTGATAGCCCCTCCGCCCCAATGAACCGACGGCCTGGAATTTGGCTCTCGCCGTTTTCCAGATAACGCCGTCGATACCGGGCGTGTTCTTCCCTTTATTGGTCGTCACGGTGTGAACAGCTAAGAATTTAGCCGACCGTGAAGTAACTAGAATATGTTGGAGCGCTCTAACTTTGCCCCAACGTTTTTCACCAATGGCCTTCGCGATACGCACTTGCAGATGGTGGACGTTCTTGCGGAGGGAAGACCAGTTAATGGCCTTCCACTCCTGCGCGAATGCAGGAGGCGCACCAGGATTGCCCTTAGGTTGTCCCGTCATTTGCCTTCCTCCTTAAAACCATTTCTCCAAACTCTCTCGCGACGTGTCACCCGTTGGACGTCTGCTCACTTTCGTGGCGAGTAATGTTTCAACCCGTATCCGCCCCATTACAAGACGGCATTCGCTTCTTCCAACACCCCTCTCCCGCACTCCCGTCGTAGGGCCTCGCGGCCTTCCTACCGGGTAAGACCCGGAGAAGTACGGGGTTACCTCGTTCCATGCAAATACCCCAAAGATCACTTAGGTCCCGCTTCAACGCCGGTGCGAAGAAGTCCGCGAATGGGGATCTGGTAGCCCCATTACCTCGCACGTACCTTTTGGTCCAAGCCTGACAGCACCAATTTGGCTTGTTCGCCCTTACGGCGCTAAGCGCGGTTTACGTATGTTGACCATATGATCCGATCCTAGCTCCCCTCCGTCCAGGTACTGACAGAGTTGGCATCCCCTCACGGTTCGGCCTCCTGACAGAGTCAAGGGCTACTTTGTCCCGAGAGCTTCGCACCC
>JAAEPA010000808.1 GCA_024222475.1 Gammaproteobacteria bacterium
ACGGTGGGAAATAGCACCAGCGCTAACAATATAAAAATAGGCAGGGGGTAAGCCATTGAGGGTGTTTTTATAGTTCTATTTATAATGAATTTCAGCGTGATTGCTTAATAAAAGACGCTCCCCGGCGGTCTTCGAACCCTCGCGGGCCTACCAAACACCAGGGGGCCTAGCTTTTTTTTACGGCTTGTCACCGGCGCGGGACCATGGCATTGGACTCACCTTGTGCACAGGGACGAGATCCGTAGACAACGTCCATCGGGCTTGTTGCGAGTACTCAGGAAGCGAAAGCCCAAGTTGTTGTTGCGATTGCCGGGCGTATTCCTGTTGCGATTCGCGGCGCGGACGTTGGTCGGGTTGTTGTTCCAGCTGCCGCCCCGATTCACGCGCTTGGCGCCTTTTCCTGCCATCACCCCAAACCCATCGAGTCCGAAAAGAGCTGTCTTCGTATAGACAGGGTATCGGCATGGGCCATGTGGGCGATCATGCTTCGAACCGACGCCGAAAGCAAGTATGTAGGATGCCGGTGAGCCTACGAACCACATCGATCGAGTCATTCCCCAACCGCCAAATTCTCATCCGGTTCCCCGGCCCAATCCGCCGGGACGATCCCGCGTCGTAGATAGCCATGAAAACTTGAATGCGGCCAATCCGCAACCCGATTGACCCATCCGTGTTTAACCGGATTCCAATGGATATAATCGACATGCCGCCGGTAATCCCGGTCATCCCGAATCAAGTGCTCCCAATAGCGGCGTTGCCAGATTCCCCGCTCGCCCCTTTTCAGGCGACTTCGGGAACGTCGCTCACCGAGTGGAATGCCACGGGAAAATCCCGCCTTGATCAAGGCCCATCGTGTTTTATAATCCACGTCACCCGGTGGCAGGGTCCAGATACAGTGCAAGTGGTCCGGTAAAACAACCATCGCGTTGATTTTAAATGGATGGCCTTCTTTGACCTTGCGGAAAATCTGCCGCAGCAAAT
>JAAEPA010000809.1 GCA_024222475.1 Gammaproteobacteria bacterium
CGCTGTCATCGGAGCCTTATGCACAGATCGCCCGCGAGCTGGGGGTGAGTGAACGCAAGGTGTTGGATAGCCTGGCGTCCCTTCAAAACCGCGGCATGATCAGCCGCGTGGGGCCGGTATTACGCCCGAACCGAGTCGGCGCTAGTACCTTGGCCGCAATCTCCGTACCCGAAGGTCGTCTGGAACAGGTGGCCCGATACGTCAGTGCTTACACCGAAGTGAATCATAATTACGAACGTGAGCACCGGTTCAATCTCTGGTTTGTGGTCACCGCCTCGGACCGACGTCGGATCAACGAGCTGCTGGAGGAGATTCGTAACGAGACTGGGCTGCAGGTTTTGGATCTCCCTATGGAGCAGGCTTATCACATCGATCTGGGGTTTGCATTGTGGTGTTAGATGACAAAAGCAGGGCAGTGATCGTTGCCGTACAAGGGGGCCTGCCATTGGTCTCACGCCCTTATGAAACCATGGCCAGGTCACTGGGGATGGACGAATCCGAGTTCCTGGAGTATTTGCAGGAGCTCATCGGTTTGGGAGTGATTAAGCGTTTCGGAGTGGTGGTCCGGCATAAGGAGCTTGGCTACCGGGCCAATGCCATGGTGGTTTGGGATATCCCGGATGAGCAAGTGACGGAGATCGGCAGGGTCCTGGGCGAGTTTGATTGTGTCACTCTATGCTATCGGCGGGCAAGGCGTTTGCCGCTATGGCCTTACAACCTGTTTTGTATGATTCATGGTAAGGATCGCGATACCGTGAGGGACAGGATTGAGGTGATAACCGAGCTTACCGGGCTGCAGGCCATGCGCCGTGATATTTTGTTCAGCGCCCGACGATTCAAGCAACGTGGCGCGCGTTATCTGGATTCACAGGCTTGTGGCGTGGTCCATGGATGAATCCGATCGTAATATCATCAATCAGCTCCAAGGTGGTTTTCCCGTAAGCGAGAGACCCTTTGCGCAGGCCGCGCAAGACCTCGGGATGACTGAGACCGAGTTGATCTCTCGTATCACGGCGATGCTCGACAATGGGCTGCTTTCCCGGTTTGGTCCCATGTACCATGCCGAACGCATGGGCGGGGCACTGACCCTGTGTGCCATGCAAGTACCGCAAGATCGTTTCGAGCAGGTTGCCGAACAGGTCAATGCCTTTCCCGAAGTGGCACATAATTATGCACGCGACCACCAACTAAACATGTGGTTTGTACTAGCCACAGAGACGTCTGCTCACCTCGATAAGGCGATTGAAGAGATTGAACAGCGCACCGGTTTGGGTGTTTACAATATGCCGAAGACCGAGGAGTTTTTTATCGGTCTTAGATTCGATGTGTAATGAACTATCCGTTGGACAGTACCGATAGACGATTGATTGCTGCGACGCAGACCGGTCTACCTTTGTCGATCAGGCCTTACCATGACTTGGCGCAAGAGCTAGGGCTCAGTGCCAAGGAGGTCATGCAGCGCATCGAGCGGATGATCAGCCAGGGAATCATCCGTCGTATAGGGGTGGTTCCAAATCATTATGCCCTAGGTTACACGGCCAACGGCATGTCCGTCTGGGACCTGCCTGATGACGAGGTGCGCCAAGCAGGCATGGAGATTGGTGTCTTGGATTTTGTCAGTCATTGTTACCAAAGGCCAAGACATCCATCGTTGTGGCCCTACAATCTGTTTGCCATGGTGCATGGCCGTAGTCGGGACGAGGTGCAAGACAAGGTAGAGCGGATCGCCGGAATGCTGGGAGATCGGCAAAGAGGCCACAATGTACTCTACAGTACTCGGATTCTTAAAAAGACCGGATTGAGGATTACCCAGAAATTGGCAGCTGAAAAAAATGTTTAGACTATCTCAATACATGCGAGAGCTGGTTGATCCCAGCCCTATCCAAGCGCGGCGGGATCCTCCGGGACCGGTGGTGATCTGGAATCTGATTCGGCGCTGCAATCTCACCTGCAAGCACTGCTACTCCATATCCGCCGACACGAATTTTCCAGGAGAACTTACTACCCAAGAGGTATTTGAGGTCATGGATGATCTCAAGCACTTCGCTGTGCCGGTACTGATTCTTTCCGGTGGTGAACCTCTGTTGCGCCCGGACATTTTCGAGATCTCCCATCGGGCCAAGACCATGGGTTTTTATACCGGCCTGTCCACCAATGGCACGCTGATTGGAGAAGACAATATCGATAAGATCGCCGAGGTGGGGTATGACTACATCGGTATCAGCATCGATGGTCTCAGGTCCACCCATGATCGATTCCGCCGCAAGCGGGGGGCTTTCGATGCCGCTATGGCAGGTGTGCGGCTATGTAAACAAAATGGGATCAAGGTGGGTCTGCGATTTACCATGACCCAAGACAATGCCCGTGAACTGCCGCAGTTATTGGAGCTGATCGACCGGGAGGGTGTGGATAAATTCTATCTATCTCATTTAAACTATGCTGGGCGCGGCAACCGTAACAGATCTGCCGATGTGTTTCTGAATACCACACGCTGGGCGATGGATTTGTTGTTCGGGGCTAGTCTGCAGGAAGTGCTGTGTGGTCAGGACAAAGAGTTCGTAACAGGTAATAACGATGCCGATGGGGTCTATCTGCTGCATTGGATAAATAGGCGCTATCCTAAGCATGTCGAACGCATGCGCGAAAAACTAGCGCAATGGGGCGGTAATAGTTCCGGGGTGAACATCGCCAATATCGACAATCTTGGCAACGTGCATCCCGATACCTTCTGGTGGCACTACGGCTTGGGTAATGTCCGTCAGCGGCCGTTCTCGGAGATCTGGCCGGATACTTCGGACCCCATCATGGCAGGTCTCAAGGCAAGGCCGCGCCGGTTGAAGGGGCGTTGTGGGCAATGCCGGTATCTCGATATCTGTGGGGGCAATACCCGAGTGCGGGCCATGCAGCTGCTGGATGACCCTTGGGCAGAGGACCCTGCCTGTTATCTGAGCAATGAGGAGATCGGCATTACCGAAACATCGGGCAAAACCCCTGTCGATCCGCATGTTTTGATGGAAAGAAGGCCGCCGCGCATGAATCGGCAGAACCAACGAAGGGAAGCATGAGTGGATAAGAAAAATACAACGAAAATGCCTTGTACCCAGAATTCGGGTGAGCTGAGCGAAATCATTTTCATGAAGTTTGGCATCATCGGGGCGTTGCTCATGTTTGCCGCTATGTCCTTGGGTATCTATCTCGCGTTTTCGTCATAAGTAGCATAGATATACTCATGACGAATGGGTGTCAACGACTGTGGTTCATCATTTGCGCTACACTCCGGCCGGCCTGCGGCCCGGACTTACTCCAAAGTCAATGTGTAGAAGCCGCCAGCCCGGAAAGCGCTGATTCGAGATTGCTTCTTGGGTAGAGTAGGTCAAGACCGCAGGGGAGTTCCTTCAGATTCTTAATTGCAGGTCGCACCATGGGGCCAGGGATGACAGAGCCGTGTTGGGGCAGGATAGCCTCGATTGGAAAAGGCTCTATTTTTTCCATAAACCCGCGCAGTGCACGGTTGGAGGCCATGTAAAAGATGTGGAAGGAAACCATGGTTCGCCAGTGAGATTCCCAGTGAGTGGCTACCAGTTGCCAGTCCTGCTCGATAGCGGCGCATATATCTCCCGAGAGTAGAAAACCAGAGCGCTCATCATAGGTAACCATTGCTTCAGGGAAATGGAGAAAAGGCGCGGTGAGGAAGGCCAGCGAGCCGCCTGGTAGATCGAAATAGGTGGTATCGTTCGGCGAGACGTCAGCCCAATTTACATCTGCTGGGAAACCATAGTAGGGAAGTAATACACGGGCCCTTGGCGTCGTTACTAGGATTACCTCAGGGTTGAGCTTCATCCAATTTGGAAGAGAATCGCACAGATCTTGGTCCTGATGGTGCAGGACGATGTGCGAGATGGTGTTGGCGGGGACAATGGCGTTGACTCGAGCACGGACCTGATCGAAATGATGATATGCCGAGCCGGGATCAATCAGGATGCGCCACTTTCCATCGACGATCAGGTAGGCGTTACAGCGGAATGGCGAATCCTCCTGGGAACCTACCCAGTAGACGCCATGAGAGCCATCGTTGAACAAATCGACCGGTTTGCTGAAGTCGATGTTACCCTTCATGAGCTCAGGAATACGGTTCATGAGTGGGGTACTCGTTTCAGGTATTCACGTATGCGAAATCGAAGATAACCGATATTCCCGTTAGAGCTCAGCAGCACCGCTACGAATCGCTGCTGATTGTGATCGATTTTAATCAGCAGATACACGCGGCTTGCAGTGATCAGAATCTCATCATTGGAGCCAAAATCGATGACCCCTCCAAGGCCTTCGTAGATCTCCACATAATCGCGTATCATCTTCACGAGGGCATCCCGCTTATTGCCTAGATCTGGGGTGCCGGTCGAATGAGAAAAGAACCCACTACCTTCCCCATAAGACCCTACCGAAGCGGCGAGATATCCCGGCATCTCCTCCACCATAAGGGAAAATAGTTCATCCATTTCCATGTTTTCTTCCTATGCCCAAACACACAGCTGCCATGGATATAACCTCATTATTGTTGTGGATTATAGGATTTGACTAAATATTACATTTCGATATTTTGTATTATAGTATCATGACTTAAAAGAACCTTGCTATGATAAGAACCGGATATTAATCATGGTTATAGGCGAATAGTGCTAATTCTAATTGCCTAGAACCATGTGGAACCGGAAACGAAAAAATGGAATTAATGATCTGTAGATTATATTCCGGGCAGGAGACGAGATGGGATGGAGGGCGTGCGTCAGTGGCTTAGGACTGCACTAGGGTTTGGAGGGTCTGACATCAATATTGAGCTCGGTCAGGCGCTCAGTTCTGGGCCCCGGCTCGATATTGTCGCCGGTGTTCAGGTGCCGGCCATAGGGGAAATTTTAGGTGGACGTTACCGCCTCGACCAACTGATTGGGCGAGGTGGTGTGGCCGTGGTATATCGTGCATATGACCTCAAGTTGCAGCACCTGTTTACCGTAAAGGTGCTGATGCTGGACGGCGTTGCAGATGAAGACGTCGATTCGGATCTCAAGCGTAGTTTACGTATTGAAGCTTTGGCGGCCATGCGGTTGAGCCACCCCTTCATCGCCCGCGTATATCACTATGAACACCAGGGACCGTGGGAATTCCTTATCATGGAATTCGTGTCCGGTACGGATCTTCGAATTGTTACCCGCACGCGCCAGAACGGGCGGCTTGAGGTAGAGGAGACGGTCCACATCGGGTTGGATGTACTCGAGGCGCTCGCCTATGCCCACCAGCAGGGTGTAATCCATAACGACATTTCTCCGAGAAATATCTTAATCGATTCGCAGTATAATATTAAATTGTGCGATTTTGGTCTTTCACGGTTGATCGATCTTCAAATCATCCACTCACCCCGGACGATCTCAGGGACGGTGGCCTATATGAGCCCGGAGCGCATCCGAGGGTTGGCCGCGGATGCGCGTAGCGATCTGTATTCCCTTGCTGCAACCATGTATGCCTTGAGTACGGGCCGTACCCCGTTCGGCACCCGCCCCACAGAGGCAGTGAAAGGGCATACTAAGCTGGATTTTTCCTCTTTTCCACATCTCCCGCCCGCATTTGAGATGGTTTTGCGCAAGGCTATGGAGAAGGACCCAAAAGACCGTTTTAGCGATGCAAAGGAGATGGCTGATGCCCTGCGCGACATACTTTGCGGCCGACAACTCGTCCTTACCGAGGACCCCATAGAAATAGCACCAAAGGTGAAACAGGCAGAGGGAGCCCCTACGCTTCCAACCCCACCCAAGGGATTAGAGGACGAGCAAAAAAGAGATGATTTGGTCTCTACGGATATGATTTTGATCAAACCCCGGACGATTGAATATGAGGAAAAGGTTTTTGACATTCAAGGTTTTTACATGGATCGCACTCCGGTGACGAATGCCAAGTATGCCAAGTTTGTGCGGGAAGAGGGGCAAATACCCCCCTCATGGTGGTTAGGACGTAGGCCGCCAAAGGACCGTCTGGACCATCCTGTAGTAGGTATTACGATCGCCGATGCTCGGCGATTTGCGGCCTGGTGTGGTAAGCGCCTGCCGACCACATTGGAATGGCTGGCGGTGGTGCAGGGAGAGCAGGGATGGCGGTTCCCATGGGGAAATGATCCTCAACAAGGTAGTTGCCATTGTCCACGCAATCAACCCGGGCAGACTACAGCGGTAGGGACGCATCCCCTAGGGGCTAGTGCTGAAGGTTGCCTGGATCTTCTAGGCAATGTCTGGGAATGGACCGAGGTAGATCTGCGCTATCCGCCGCCCGAGACGGGATACTTCTATGTGATGGGGGGTTCCTACCGACATCCTTGCCGGGCCGAGGAGGGTATCGTTCCACGATCGACAGTGAGTGAATCCGGCGAATATCTTTATCTCGGATTTCGCTGCTCCGGTGATAAGGATTGATCATGAAGATCATATTTGATTTCGATGGTTTGGATGGCAGTCTGAGCGTCCCGGCGGGTATTCGCAATGCCACCGAGGGCGCGGTGGTGGCGCCGCCGGGAATTGCCAGCCATGAATCTGAGCCTCATACCGGTATCGATGCGATCACCGAATCGGTTCCGATTGAGAGCAATACCAGCCAGATAGCATTCGATGATCTTGAGCTCACCGAGCGCATTCTGAAAGATAGCGATAGTGCTCAGATCGAAAGCGATGGTCTCGGTACCGCCGAGCGCGCCTCCTATGATGGCGACAGTTCTCAGGTTGATAGCGACGATCTTGAGATTACAGCCCGAGTTCCTCTCCAGCTCGAAACGTTTGAGGACAATCATGCCGATGCTCTTTCACCGAAAGGGGAACCGTCACCGGAGCCGTTTTTTAAACAGATTGGTAACAATAATGGATCCGCTCGTGAGTCTCCCAAAACACCGTCATTGATTGGAGTCGTTATGGTGTTTCTCATTGGTCTACTCAGTGGGTCGGGAATACTTTATTGGTGGAATGATCGTGGTGCAGCCAACCCTTATTTATCACAGGGAATGAGAGGTTTAGCAGCCGAGTCAGCGGATTCCGGTGAACTCGCGGACTCGGGATTGTCCGTAACAGAACAGATTTCGCGGTTGCCTGCAGTGATAGAGGGGAGCGAACCCAGCACTACCCGGTTAGCTCAGGCCAGCGACCCAGTAAATACCTCACCTCCTTTTGCTGCTGCCCGATTATCGATGGGATCGCAGCAAGCGTCTTCAGTACAGGAGGATACTTTATTCCCACAAAGGCAGAATAATGAGGCGCTGGCCTCGCTAAAGGAAGTGATGGATCTAGAGGAGCAGAGCGAAAATGAGATCCATCAGGCCGTACCAATTTCTAATCGTCAAGAAGAATTTAACGCATGGACCATCCCATTTCCATTCAGTGAATTGGAGGTGCGGTTTCAGACCTTAAAGAACTTTTTACCACTGGTGATGAAATGTGATGGAAGCCTGGTAATTACCGGCCATACTTGTACCCTTGGTAGCGCGGAAAACAACTACTATGTCGGGTTGGCGAGGGCGAAATCCGTTCGTGATACGCTCATCACGTTAGGGGTTTCCGCGCAGCGACTCAGGGTTAACAGCGCCGGGGATGAACAGCCGGTGGCGACCAATGATACGAAGGATGGCCGTCAGGAGAATCGTCGGGCAGTGATCCATTGTCGTATGGAATAAATTTGACACAAAAGGAGTATTGACATGGCGATATTGCCTAGCGAGCGCAATCAACGCATCGAGCAAAGTCTTGCGGAATTGTCATCCCTGCGGGGGGTTACCACGGCGGCTATCGTGGATGAGGATGGGTTTGTAACTCACATACGCAAGGATTTTGATATCGACACGGATGCCCTAGGTGCCGCGGTGCAGATCATGTACACCTCGGCCTTACGTTCCGCGCAACATGTATCCCAGAACGATACCAAGCTCGTGTTGGCCGAGAATAAAGATGGCGTCCTGCTCCTCGGTCCCTTAGTGCGGGGATTCGTGCTTGTACTGGTGGCTGATCTTTCGGTAATGTTAGGGACTATGCGCTTTGAGATGAAAGAGACGTTGTCGGAGTTCAATGAGGTGTTAAGCGCATGAGTGGGCACTGGTTAGTGGAGCAGGTGGCGATGTTAAAGGAGCTCTCGCAGCAGAGCCATCTGCTCAACGAGCGGTGGACCAAACGAGAGGGCGCATCGGGGAAACAAGAATCCAAGGCGCGGACCGCATTTATGAGTATGCTACGCCAAGTCGTGGTTCAAATCGGAGAGCACGACGGTGTGGAGGGATGTTTCGTGGCCCATGATGGCTTGATCGTAGAAACAGCCGGCAAGGGACTCGATTTTGAGGCCCTCGCTGCGATGGCCCAGTGGTGTGTTATGCCTGCATACAATGCGGTTGACACCCTTTCACTTGGTTCATTGCAGCAGATATTGCTTATCGGCTCAGAGCGCAAATTGGCCTTGATACAGCTGGGACAGATGAGCTTGGGTATTGTAGCCCCTATATCTGTGCAATTGTCTGAGGTCCTAAAGACGAGTGAATCGGTGAGGTTGGACCCGGGGGATTAAAACCAAACCTCAGGATACCGCCGGGTGCGGGGAATATTGTTGACCAGCAGGGCGATTAGCAGCAGGATCAGCGCGCCCAGTCCAGCCGGGATAATGGCGAATAGAAATCCCAGTTCATGTACCTTATCGCTGCCGATGACGGCGATCAATGCGGTTGCGCCCCCCGGTGGATGCAGGGTCTTGGTCAGGTGCATGAAGGCGATGGCGGTAGCCACGGCGCTCGCCTCGGCGAGCCATGGTTGTCCATGCAGCAGTTTGAAGGCGGCCACGCCGATCAATGCGGAGATGACGTGGCCGCCAACGAGATTTCTGGGTTGGGCCAAGGGGCTGCGCACGGCGCCGTAGGCGAGTACTGCAGAGGCTCCAAAAGAGCCGATCATCATGACATAATCGGTCCCTTCAAAAAAAAGATGATTGATAAAGGCAACCGCCGCGATCCCCAGGAAGGCGCCTACCCATGACCAGAATACCTCGATATTGCTCACCCGTGGTGGACTGCCCCGAGTGGTCCCTAACCACTTTCTGAAGTAATTCACATCATTACTTCGAGTCGGTAGAAATGTACAAAATCGCTTCTGGCGATCATTCCTGCCAGATTTCCCGCGGCATTGACTACCGGGATATGACTGAAGGGATGCGTTTTCAGGATATGGATTAGGGGCAGTGCATTCGCATTTTCGGAGATGGTGATGGGGGGGGTGCTCATAATGTTGTCTACGTGGGTTGCCTGACATTTCTGATCGATCGCAGTTGCATCCCCGGTAAACTTGATTAGTAGTTGCATGGTCGTATCGGCTCCCAGGCATCTTAAAAAATCAGTCTCCGAGAGTATCCCGACAACCTTGTCATTCCCGTTGACGACAGGGATGGTGCTGATTCTATGAGTGGCCATGACCCTTGCGGCCTCATTCAAGGGCGTCTGCGGGCGCACGGTTTCTGTGCTGCGGGTCATTATCTCACTCAGTTGGAACGAACCCACCAGTCGCTTTATTGCATGCTCATGGGCAAGGTGGTAGAGCTCTCGAAAATCCTCCGTAGTGATATCGATATAGCCCGGTATCTGCTTCATGGCGTCGTAGATGTCTTGGTCCGAGAGATCGATGTTGATTTTCACTTCGGAGGGCATGGTCTCGCGTTTATCAGACATAGGTTATTCATGAGTGAGAGAGGTGTCTCTTAGGAATGGCTCAACAATAACTCAGCCCTTTAACATCTCATCTTCAACCCGTATTTGAACGATCTTCAATCATAAAAGCTCGAAATAGAATAACTATTCCTGCGTTTTTACTCAATCAGATCATCCAAATACAGACTAAATCTGAGTGTTAAATAACTAAGTTACCATTAAGCCATTCCTTAAACACAGGAAGGATATGGATCGTACTTTATACCGGTGTACAAATGGTGTCACCCCTGGAATATGGGATTCGAGGACATGTTATAGCAATTTTATTGTGGACATGCCTGTACGCATACCTTATTCCTTATCTATCGGGTATCCTCAGGTTTTGACCTACGATCAGTTCATTCGCGCTGCCTAAGATATCTCGGTTGGCATGAAAGATTAAGGAGTAGGCCAACGGATCCCCATATTCCTGCTGTGCGATTGATGACAGGGTTTCACCTAGCTGGACTGTGACGATTCTGTAGTGGGAATCTGAGCTCTCGTCGCTGGCAGGGAGGTTTCTGATGAGCTTGGGTCCTTTGGCCTCCTCCACTGAAATGACTGATAAATCGCGGGCCTCCTGAGTAATGTTAAACAGGTAAGGGTCGTAGAGGGTATTGTTTTTTTGCCTGACAGCATCGTCGCGAATCGCGTCCTTGATATCCGATGCGACAGTGACTTCGGCTTGCGATACCGATTGGTCCAATGAATCGACGAATGCATCCGCGGACCATCCATCCAGATCGACTTCATGGCTGAGTTCTTGATTGATTTCCTCGGAGGATTGTTTGCTGTCGTTAGGGGCTATTATAGTCTCAGTTATACTGGACTTCACTTTACCAGTTGTCACTACTGACTGGGCATTCCCAATCATAGCGTCCGCCGCCGATGAGACACTTTCAGCAGTAGTTGCGCCCAGTGTGGCGGAGTCCCGCGGTCCGGAAGCAGTGGTCATTCGTTCTGTAGATTTATGAGGTTCCGTATGGTCGGGCCAAAAATCTGTTTTGGTTAGTAGGCCAGATAATGCCAGGGCGGTAAAAATTCCCATCACCAAAACAATCAGGTAAACGATGAAATTGCCTCTCATATAAATCACGGTCCCTCCTTAGTCAATCGTTTGATTCACCTGTTTCAATCCCTGTGCAGATCACCAACTTAATAATTATCCTATCTGGTTTTTCATATCGTTCGCATTCCTAAGCTCGATCACTTGCAGGACCTGGGTGTCAACCTGAGGGTGTTACGGTAGTAAGCCCAAAGAGTTGCCAATTTTGCATACCGCCGCGATAATAATAAAGTTTCTCCGGCGGATAGCCGTGACGCATCAGGCCTTTGATGGCCCTGGGTGATTGATCACACCAGGGGCCATTGCAAAATAGCAGCATTTGTTTGGCATCGCGAAAATCCCACAGCCCGGAGGCATTGCGTTTTCCGCCTAACGCCTTTAATACCTTAATCAAGTTGGGGTCGTTAGCCGGTGCCGTACAGACTGTAAAGGGAATATTAATTGCGCTGGGAATGGTGCCTTTTCGATGCCAGGCGGGCGTGCGGGCATCCACCAGTAACCCTTCACCCGATCTTACATTGGTGAGCAAGAAATCCAGCAACTCCAGCTCGCCCACTGTCGTGACTCCGGGCGCTACCTTAACGGGGTGAATACAAAATGGCGGACACTTACGAGATGTTTTAGTGAAGCTGTTAGTGAGCCGATTGTCCGTATCCTGAATTCGCTCGATGCGGACATGTTTACCGGCATAAGTGATATTAACGTAGGGCAATTCTTCTGAGATATTCACTTCCAATGCCTGAGCATTGATCGTGCCTGCCAGAAGGATCAAGCTATAGACTAAGGGGGGGGCTAACTGATGATGTAAGCATGGGTTCCATTCCTTTTTTACCAACATACTGCATCGGGGTATATGCCAAACTAGCAGTCTAGCATATGGTTTTTCACATAAATAATTTCCGATGGTAACCTCTCTATAAAGCAATACTAAGCTATTGGAATGTTGCTGATAGGAAATCAACATGTGTACGTCTATATTAGCAGTTTTATGAGTAATATTCTAAATACTCCATCTGACCAAACTATCACACACTTGCTGATGTTGAAGATGACCCCGATCAATCCGCCTGTAGATCAATGCAGGATATTGAACATTTTAGATCGATAGCGAGGTACAAGCTTATCCTTGTCACCGAGGATTTCGAACACCGATAGAAGGCCCTTACGTCCTGCGTCGTTTTCAAATTTGCGGTCTCTTCGCATTATCTCGAATAGGTGATCCATGGCAGCTTCGTAATCGCCGCTGATGATCCTCTGTGCGCTTAATTGATATCGGACTCTCAGATTGTCAGGTTCTAATGATAATGTAGATTCGAGAATGGCGTTATCCGGTGTTTCAGCAGCGATTCGCGCGAATGCCAGACGCGCCTTAAGAGACTTTACCTTGGGCTTTTCTCTGTCTTCTCCCTGTAGATCATCCAGTAGGATCTCCGCTCGTTCGGATTCGCCGGTCTGCATCAGTGCTTGAGCCATGGTGATCTTTACCATGGAACTCATCGGGTCCAAAGCTATGGCTTGTTGCAAGAGAAGAAGGGCCTTTTCAGTATCATTCGCCTCCAAGGCCTGCTCTGCTTGTAGTCTAATTTTATCGGATTCTCGTTCGATATGGCGTTCCAGAAGTTGGCGGATAGCGGATTCTTGTTGTATGCCCATGAATTCATCTACGACATTACCATCCTTAAAAAACTTGACCGTAGGCAGGCTGCGGACACCGTACTGTAATGCGAGGGTCTGTTGTTCGTCAGAGTTGACTTTGGCAAGCAGGAATTGTCCCTGATATTCTTGCGCCAACTTAGTTAGTATGGGCATCAGCATGTGACAGGGTCCACACCAATCGGCCCAGAAATCCACTATCACAGGGACCTGCCTAGAGTTTTCGAGAACCCGCTGGACAAAGTCTTCCTGTGTCACACTGAAAATAAAAGGAAAATCATTCACTGTGGTGCTTTCCTGGGTTACTTTGAGCATTAGATTTGGCTAATGTATGGGTAACTGCTTAATACTTCAAGTCTGTTCTAACCCGGATATTTCATGAGTTCTGAGATAAGCAATGAACGCGTCAGGCAGGATTGTGTGGCGCCGGGATGTTTCAAGGGATTTAACGGAGGTGTCGCGTATCCTTGATTACAGGCAGCTGAGGCAGGTTCCTTGTGGAATCAATAGACTGGCGAGGGTGTACAAAATTTATAAATTATCCGGGCCAAGGAGGGGTGTCACGGTCGCCCTGCAGGCGGTAGGTACTCTCATCCTTGAGGGTATACCTGCCTTTCGGTTAGGATATCCGTCGGGATTAAGCCGCAGCAGCTCTTGGCTTTGGCTTGGGTTTGTTGCGGGCTTTTATCTTTCTATCCCAATCACGTTCCCATTTCTTTATAAATGCAGCTACTGCCTTCAGCTTGGTGGCCTCTTTGCGCTGTGCTAAACGTTTTACTTGCTCTTCTTCTCTGACTTGCCGCTTAGCATCACGCACGGTTTCCCGCGCTGCCTTTACATTGGCAGCGGCGTCTTGGCGTTTTGCTATTGCTGTCTTCACGGCTTCTTTAGCGCGGTTGGCGACGTTTAATGAAGCAGGGCGACCTGTTTGTTTCGCTTTCAGCGCAGATGCCTTTGCCTTATCTCTAGCAGTTGCAACCTTAGCAGTGGCGCGTATTAGGGTGGTTAACACTCGAGAGAGTTTTGTTTCAGCTGTTTTCAAGGTCTTCTCGGCGCTGCTTTGAACGGTCCGGCTTGACGCGGTTTTCTTGGCAGTGCTACGACGTGCCTTAGTGGTTTTGGTACGACGGGTTTTAGTCACGCCTTTCTTTGCCATTACTTGCTCCTAAGTTTAGATAAGTTACAGATCCGCATGTTGCGCTTGAACTTTAGATTATTTCATCTCTTAGTCAAGAAAAAATCTAATAAAAAACGCATATCCATGCGAATTAAGAGAATAATCGGCCTTACTCTCAACTTCTTTAGAAAATGATGCAATATAAATATTTCGTTATTCGTGATTTTTAATAGTTGCTGAGTTAAGGGGTTTGATAAATGTCTTAGTTATAATTAGTTTAGTATGTACCGTTGAGCATTATAACGCATTACTATGTTGGTGCATCGAGAAATTCTAAATGTGCCATAGATTGATTCATGCCGAGTCGATACTGATGTGCTATGTTGTCAATGGCAAGTCAATCCTAAACTTCAGATCAAGTAAGTTCTTTGATAAAATTACAAATGTGTTTCGAGAAGTATTCATTCCAGACTTAGAGTCTGTGGTGTTTATGCAGAATATTCAATTGCCGACACCGGTTTTTCGCAAGTCGGATTCCGAATACAATATCTAGAGATCGTAATTCGTTAATACTCACTAAAATTGGGTAAGTATATCACTTATGAGTGCAAGCTATGATGCTGCAGACATCGAGGTGCTTACTGGTCTTGATCCGGTACGCCGGCGTCCAGGTATGTACACCGACACCAGCCGTCCGAACCATCTGGCGCAAGAGGTAATCGACAACAGCGTAGACGAGGCCATTGCAGGATACGCCGGGTGTATCGACGTGTGTCTTTTTAATGATGGATCTTTACAGGTCAGCGACGATGGTCGTGGGATGCCTGTTGACCTTCATCCGCAAAAAAAACGCCCAGGAGTGGAGGTGATTCTCTCTACACTGCATGCCGGAGGTAAATTTTCCGGTAAACATTACCAATTCTCAGGTGGCTTGCATGGCGTGGGAGTGTCCGTTGTTAACGCCTTGTCAAAGCACTTGGAAGTGTGGGTTAAGCGAAACGGAAAGCAATATAACATGTCCTTTGCCAATGGCGAAAGGAGTTCGGATCTGCAAGTTGTGGACAAGGTGAGTAGACGCAACACGGGAACCACGTTACGCTTCTGGCCGGATAAAAAATATTTTGATTCTGCGTTATTTTCTCTATTGCGATTGAAGCATGTGTTGCGTGCCAAGGCAGTGCTTTGCCCTGGTCTACGTGTTACTTTTTTCGATGAGAACAGTAGCGAAAAACTGCAATGGCAGTATGAAGGTGGACTCGGTGACTATCTCAAGGAGGCCATTCGGGATTTTGAATCGTTACCGCAGGATCCTTTCCTAGGGCATCTGAAAGGCCACCATGAGGCTGTCGACTGGGCGGTTATATGGTTGCCGGAAGGCGGTGATAGTGTTACCGAAAGCTATGTCAACCTCGTGCCAACGCCGCAAGGAGGAACTCATGTCAACGGTTTGCGCACCGGTCTTACGGAAGCGGTACGCGAGTTCTGTGAGTTTCGAAATTTGTTACCCCGTGGAGTCAAAATCAGTCCTGAAGATGTCTGGGACAGGCTCAGTTTTGTGTTGTCCGTCAAGATGCAGGAACCGCAGTTTTCGGGTCAGACCAAAGAGCGTCTTTCATCAAGGGAGAGTGCCGCATTTGTTTCTGGTGTCGTCAAAGACGTCTTCAGCCTGTGGCTCAATCAACATGCGGAGACGGGTGAACGACTTGCTCAACTCGCTATCTCAAATGCGAATAAGAGATTGCGGGCAGGAAGAAAAATCGCCCGAAAAAGGGTGACTACCGGGCCCGCTCTTCCAGGTAAACTGACCGATTGCGCCACCCAGAATCTTGCGCGTACCGAATTATTTCTGGTCGAGGGGGACTCGGCCGGCGGCTCCGCCAAGCAGGCACGTGATCGGGAATTTCAAGCGGTGATGCCCTTGCGTGGCAAGATACTCAACACCTGGGAGGTCGATTCCGACCAGGTATTGTCCTCCCAAGAGGTTCATGATATCTCGGTAGCAATAGGTGTGGAGCC